>DASQDN010000167.1:0-5628 GCA_035634155.1 Bryobacteraceae bacterium
TGTCCGCGAGCGTTTCCGTGCTTCCGTCGCTCGGCTGCATGGACCCGATCGCGTCCCGCGCCGCGAACTCATCGATCCGGCCGCCGCTCGCCAGGATGCAGAGCCGCTCGACCAGATGCTGCATCTGGCGCACATTGCCGGGCCACGTATACTCGTTCAGCGTCTTCAGGCCGGACTCGGTCAAGCGCGCTGAAGTGTTAAACCGCTGATTTGTACGCTCCACAAAATATTGAGCCAGCAGGGGAACGTCGCCGTGACGCTCGCGAAGCGGGGGCATCTTGATGCGGATCACGGCCAGCCGGTACCATAGGTCCTCGCGGAATTTACCCTCCTGCACCAGCTTGTGCAGATCGCGGTTGGTCGCCGCTACAACCCTCACGTCGATCTGTCGGGAGCGCGACGCGCCCACCGGCCGAATCTCCCGCTCCTGCAAAAAACGGAGCAGCTTGAGCTGGAAGCTCTGGTCTACCTCACCGATTTCGTCGAGGAACACCGTGCCGTGATTCGCGGCTTCGAACACGCCGGCACGGTCCCGGTCCGCGCCCGTGAACGCCCCACGTACTGCGCCGAACAGTTCGCTTTCGATCAACGAAGGGGCAATCGCGCCGCAATCCACCGCGATGAACGGCTGGTCGGAGCGCTTGCTGTAACGGTGAATCATACGCGCAAGAAGCTCCTTGCCGGTACCCGTCTCCCCTTCGATCAGCACCGTGGTGTCCTTTGGCGCAACAAGCGAGACGGTCTTGTAGATCTCCACCATGGGACGCGAACTGGCGATCATCTCGGTGGGCGGAAGTTCCTCGTACCCCACCTCTTCGTCATCGTCGGTATCGTCGGTGGTGTTTTCGGCGCGCTTCAGCGTCTCCAGAAGGCGGTCGAGCTCGAATGGCTTGGCCAGATAATCGAACGCGCCGCCCTGGGTGGCCCGCATCACCGTCTCCATGGTTCCGCGACCGGTCATCAGAATCACCGCGCAGTCCGGATTGGCGCTCTTGGCCGCTTGCAGCACATCGAGCCCCGTGCGTTCATCCAGGTAGATGTCGGACAACACGATCGGGTAGGAGTCCTGCTGCAGCCGCTGCAGGGCTTCGCGTGTGGATGAGACCGCATCCACCTGGTAGCCTTCTAGCTCAAGGAAGGTGACTACCGTGTTGCGCACGGATGCGTCATCTTCAACAACAAGGAGACGTGGCAATCGATATACCTCAGGGAGATACCAGCTTCGATGCGGGTGCTAAGGGCAATACCATCGTAAAACAGGAGCCCTTACCCGGGGTGCTGGTCACTTCCATTCGTCCCCCATGGTGGTGGACGATCTGTTCGACAATGGAAAGCCCGATGCCGGTGCCCGCCTCTCCCGACTCTTCGGCTTTCTTGGTTCGATAGAACTTCTGAAAAACGCTTCGCAGCTCCTTCTCATCCATGCCGATGCCTTGATCGCGTACTGACACATGCAGGAATGAATCTTTGCGATGAGCGGTCACGGTCACCAGCGTCTCGGCAGGCGAGTATTTCACTGCGTTGGTCAACAGGTTGTACACGGCGTATTCCATCAGTTCACGATCTCCGCGTAGCGTGGATGGCTCCAGATCATTCAACCGGAGGTCGATTTGCTTGCGCTCTGCCAGCGGCTGCGCGCGCTGTAGACACTGCTGTATCACATCCGCCGCATCGAAGGACTCCGAGCGAATCTCCATCTGTCCATCGGTAAGACGCTCAATATCCAGGAAGGTCTGAATCATCCGAGCCAGACGTTTGGATTCGGCGTTAATCATGTCCGCCATTTGCTTGCGCTTGGCGTCGTTCAGGTTGTAGCGGCCCATCAATTCGCTTGATCCCTGAATAGCGGTCAGCGGGGACCGCATCTCATGAGTTACGAAGTGAATCGCTTGCTGATACCGCGCGCGATCGGATTCGGACTTCATCAGTTGGCGCCGCACCACGAAGTACTGCCACGACGCAGCCGTAAACACGGACAACCACGCCGCCCACAAAGGCGCCAGATAAGGAAAGATGATGCCGTTTGTCCAAGCGACGTGCGGCGTGGCATGCGCTACCGCAAGCAGCACGGCGCCCAGGAGATACGCTGGCCAACCACTGACGAAGGCGAAGATACATCCCGCGGCGATGGTCAGCGCCAGACATACGGCGGCCACAGAACTTAAGCTGGCGGGGGAAAGAAAGTCGCGCCGCGACAACGTCTCGAAAGCCTGCGCGTGGATCTCAACGCCGCTCATCATCACACCGTTGGGTGTCATGAAACGATCCCGCGCCGCACTCTGCGGCGTCACTCCAATAAATACGGCCTTGCCTTGCAGCGGCGGTAGTTTCGCTGCCGAGACGGAAGCCACCGGCACGCCTTCTCCATAGCGGATGTAGAGGGCTCGTCGCGTTTCTCGCCGCGCGGGCACCTCGGTTGAACCGACGACAATCGTGTCCAGCGACTCTTCGATCGCGCCTGCGCCGGAATGCAGGCGGTAGGCCTCCAGCGCCATCGCCCAGCGTCTGTCTCGACCGGCAATCACTTCCAGCGGCAGCCGGCGGCACACCGGATCGGGTGCGGCATGCACGTGGCCCACCGCCGCGGCAGTCGCTTTGAAGGACGGTTCAGGCTCTTCCCACGTCTGCGTGCCGGCAATCACGTCGCTCGCCAGCACCAGGTTGCGCGTGCGCGAAAGCGCGCTTCGCAGTTCCTCGTCTTCCAAAGGATCGCCCTTGTCGGAAAGAATGATGTCAATGGCCACCACGGAAGGTGCTTCGGAGGCGATTCTCTTCAGCGTCGCGGCCAGGGTGCGCCGAATGTTGCGCATGCCGCCGGTTTGGCCTAGAGCTGCTTCATCGAATGCAAGCACTACCGAGCTTGCATTCGCGGGAGTAGATCGATGAACTTTGAAGATCCAGTCATACGCGCTGCCGTCCATGCCTTCAGCGAGCGAAGTCCAGCCCGCGATCATCGCCACGGCGAAGGCTCCCGACAGGATCGCAATGTAACCGAGCGTGACCCTACCGGGCCATTGCCTTCTCGATTTCATTCACTTCCCGCGGCAGCGATGAACTCAACACCTTCGCTCCGGTCTCGGTCACAAGCACAACATCCTCGATGCGGATCCCGATATTCTCTTCCGGAAGGTAGATGCCCGGCTCAATGGTGATCACCATTCCCGCCTCCAGCGGTATTGCAGGGTCATTCGCGTCGTGGACTTCAAGGCCGACGTGATGGCCGAGACCATGGATGAAGTAGCGTCCTAGCGATTGCCCCTTTGCATCTTTGCCATGCGAATCGATGTAGTCCAACGCGATCTTATGCAGGCCGATCTTGTTGCTGCTATGACCGAGCATGACGCCAGGCTTGATTGCGTCAATTGCCGCCTTCTGCGCGCCCAGCACAACTTCATACAACTCCTTCTGCCGTGGCGTAAACTTGCCATTCACGGGAATCGTGCGCGTAATGTCAGTGGCGTACATTGAGCACTCGGCGCCTACGTCCATCAACAGAAGTTCGCCTTCGTCCATGCGCTTCCGATTCTCCGCATAGTGGAGCGTGGCAGCGTTCTTACCCGAGCCTACGATCGGCGAGTAGGCATGTCGTTCGCAGCCGCGGTCAAAGTAAGCGTTCGACATGGTGGCGGCGATCTGATATTCGCCCAAACCGGGTTTGGTCCGCTTCCACGCCGCGAGATGCGCTTCAATCGTCGCGTCGGTTGCCGCCTGAATCAGCGCAATCTCGGCGGCAGATTTCTTTGCGCGCAGGCGAGCGATCGGCAGCGCCGCATTCCTTATCTCGCGCAAGGGAAGCAGCCGCTTCAGTCCTTCCGCCTGCGGCGACGATGTCAGTGTGTAGATTAACGATGCCGATTCGGCCCACTTCAGCAATTGCGACTGGAACGTCGTGGTGGGCAGCACTGTTTCAAATCCCGATTCGCTTTGCACCGTGGGATCGCCCGGCGCCAGTTTGCGACCCGTCCATTGTTCCTGTTTCGCGTCACGTCTGGGGATCAGCAAAGCTTCCGTGTCGGGGGTGATCACCAGAATGGCGTTCGGCTCGCGCCAGCCGGTCAGGTAATAGAAATCCGGCGATTGAAAGAAGCCGGTCCGCAGGTCGGAGCCCTCCGTACCGCCGAAGAGCACAATCAACGAGTCGGGTAGCGCCTTCCGCAAAGCTGCGCGCCGCTGGCGGTACTCGTCCTGCGGAATAGAAGCATCAGCGCCAAACACAGGAAGCGCCGCCGCCAAAATGCTCAACAGGCCCAGCAATCGCATAGTTGCAGTATATCGGTTAGTCGGCTCCTGCAAGTTCCTCGGGCTCGTCCTCGAGCCGCTCGGCGTCCGCCGCATAGCGCTTCAGCACTTTCACCGCTGCGCCCGAGCCGTATCCCGCATAGCGCAGCCGCCGGTACACGGACTGCAGCTTCTTTTGGTCTTGAAGCAGCTCACCGAGGTTTGTATTGCGAAACTTGCGCGCAAGATACGCCTCGATCTGGGCGACCTCATCGCTTCCTTCAAACGCCTGGGTAACCGCGTTATCCGCTACCGTGGGGGCGACGCGCCGTTGCCGCAGGTCCCGCAGCACGCGCATACGTCCGAAGCCCTCGTTATCCTTGCGCCATGTCGCGAAGCTTTCCGCGAATTTCGTGTCGTTCAAATACCCGTATTCCCGGAGCTTCGCCAGCGTGGGTTCGATGTCCGCCTCGTTTTCGGCGCGCCGCGAAAGCTTGGTGCGCACCTCGCTCACGGTCTGCGCTCGACTCCCTAGCAGCTTCAAAGAGTAGGCCCACAACCCCTCGGCGTCCAGCTTCTTAGGCGCGCGTGATCCGAGCATCCGCAGCGATTCTATCAGCCGCGGAACCCCTTGGTCGGCGCCGCGTCTGCTGCTATGCTGAAACTGGCGTTAACGAATTCTCACCGAAGGAGATACGGAAATGGACGATAACAAAGGACTGTCGTACTTCTTGCTCGGGCTGGGTGTCGGAGTGGCGGTTGGAATTGTATTCGCTCCCACCTCTGGGCAGGAAACCCGGGGCCGCATCCGCGACAAGGCTCTGGAAGGTGGCGAGTATCTGAAGCGGCGCACGGAGGATCTCCGCGAGTCCGCAACCGACCTTGTCGATAAAGGCCGCAATGCCGTTCGCAGCCAGCGCGAACAGTTGAATGCCGCTGTGGAAGCGGGTCGTCAGGCTTACCGCGAGACCATCGCCGAAGCGAGCGCCACGACGCCCGGCGGAAGCAACCCGCAAGGCGTCTAATTCCCGTGCGGCGGTCCGCTAGAGGATATCTATGATCAACCAGGATATGCTGCTCGCTGTCATGACGTTCTTCGTCGCGATCTCAGGGCTCGCTTTGTTGATTCAGGCGGCTTTGCTGTACGGGATCTATCGGACTACCAGGGCGATTCAGACCGAGGCTCTGGCGATTCTGCCGCAGGCGAAGTCGATTCTCGCCAAGGCCGAAACGACGATCGAAGACAGCCGCAAGCATATCGTCGAAATCACCGCCAAGGCCAACGACATGATGGACATGGGCAAGGCGCAGTTAGTTAAGCTGGATGAGGTAATCACCGATGCCAGCAGCCGCGCCAGAGTTCAGCTGGAACGCGCGGAGCTTGTGGTCGACGACACCATGAGCCGGGTT
>DASQDN010000168.1:0-13963 GCA_035634155.1 Bryobacteraceae bacterium
TCGGACGGCCTCACCTGGAAGGAGGGAATATTGGTTTTGCGGCCATTGACCTGGAAGTGACCGTGCCGCACCATCTGTCTCGCCTGGGCGCGGCTGGTGCCGAGACCCATGCGGTACACAACGTTGTCGAGGCGCTTTTCCAGCATGCCGAGCAGGTTCTCACCGGTGATTCCGGGCATCGCACTGGCCTTCTCGAACAAGTTGCGGAACTGGCCTTCAAGCAGACGATAATACCGCCGAGTCTTCTGCTTCTCCCGAAGCTGCAAGCCGTAGCCGACGATCTTCGGTTTACGATCCTTGCCATGCTGGCCGGGAACGAAGTTGCGGCGCTCGATCGCGCACTTCTCGGTGTGGCAACGCTCCCCTTTTAGGAAGAGCTTCATGCCCTCGCGCCGGCAAAGGCGGCACACTGGACCACTATAACGAGCCATTCTATGGATCTCCTTCTACTTTACCCCGGCATGTAGGCCGGATGCAGTTTACGGCCGGAGAGGCCTTCTTCCTGCGTATGTGCGTCTAAACGCACCATCTTTAAAACACACGACCGCCCGGCTGCGTATCGGGCAGCCGGGCGAATTACCAAACGAACCCAAATCAGACGCGGCGGCGCTTGGGAGGACGGCAGCCGTTGTGCGGAATCGGCGTGACATCGCGAATCGCGCGCACTTCAATGCCGACGGTGGACAACGCTCGAACCGCCGACTCGCGTCCGGAACCGGGGCCCGCGACCTTCACTTCCACCGAGCGCATGCCCGCTTCCTTGGCCTTGTTGGCGGCCGTGAGGGAAGCCTGCTGCGCCGCGAACGGAGTGCCCTTGCGGGAACCGCGGAAGCCGAGCGAACCCGAACTCGACCACGACACCACGTTTCCGATCGGATCGGTGAACGTGATGATGGTGTTGTTGAACGTCGCCTGCACGTGCATGACGCCGACCGGGATATGCTTCTTTTCTTTCTTCTTGAAAGCTTTCTTCTTCGAACTTTTTGCAGGTGCTTTCGCCATTGATGTTTGTTACGTGCCCTACTTCACGCCGGCTTTCTTCTTGTTGGCTACGGTGCCGCGACGCGGACCCTTGCGTGTGCGCGAATTGGTGTGCGTTCGCTGGCCTCGAACCGGGAGACCGCGGCGATGACGCAATCCGCGATACGAACCCATTTCGATGAGACGCTTCACGTTCATCGAAATCTCCTTGCGCAGGTCGCCTTCCACGGCGCCTTCGTTCTCAAGGAGGGTACGAATATTGTTCACTTCCTCTTCGCTCAGATCCTGAATCTTACGGTTCGGATCCACACCCACACGATGGAGGATCGACTTGGCACGGGTTCGCCCGATGCCATAGATGTAAGTCAGCCCGATTTCGGACCGCTTTCTCGGCGGCAGATCTACGCCTGCAATACGCGCCATAATCCTTAACTCCTATCCTTGCCGCTGCTTGTGCTTGGGATTTACGCAGATGACGCGCACAACGCCTTCGCGGTGGATCACCTTGCACTTGTCGCACATTTTCTTGACCGATGCCCGTACTTTCATTGTCGTGTCTCGCCTATTCCTTCGCCAGCAATCGGACGATTCTTCCGCGCGTCCGGTCGTATGGGGAGATTTCTACTTCCACACGATCCCCGGGCCGCAGCCTGACGAAGTTCGTCGTCACCGGACCAGCCGTATGCGCTGTGACTACCTGCTCGTTTTCCAACTTGACGCGGTAAGTCGCGGAAGGCAAAAGTTCTACTATTGTAGCAGGAACTCCGCCGGCCTTTCCACCACCCTCCGCCGTCACGGCCTGGTCAGAACCCAGGGTCCGTTGTCGGTTACCGCCACACAATGCTCAAAGTGCGCCGAATACGAGCCGTCCACCGTCACTGCCGTCCAGCGATCGGACAGCACCTTGGATTCCGGCTTACCCGCGTTTACCATCGGCTCGATGGCCAGGACCATGCCTTCCTTCAAGCGCGGATTCTCGTTCTTCCGGTCCACATAATTTGGGACTTGCGGCTCTTCATGCAGCGAAGTGCCGATCCCATGCCCTACAAATTCACGCACGATCGAGAAGCCGTTCGCCAGAACATGCTTCTCTACCGTGCCGCAGATATCGAACAATCGGTTGCCCGGCCGGACCTTGTCGATCGCGAGTTCCAGCGACTCCTCGGTCACTTTCAACAACCGCTTCGTGCTGTCGTTGATCTCGCCCACCGGCACCGTGATCGCCGAGTCGCCGAAGTAGCCGTTCAACTCGACGCCCGTATCGATCGAAACAATGTCGCCTGGCTTCAGCGTTCGCTTGGCCGACGGCATTCCGTGCACGATCTCCTGGTTCACCGACGTACACAGCACGAAAGGGTATTTCGAACCCGCCGACTGCGTGTAATAGCCTTTGAACGCGGGACGCGCGCCGGCGTCCTTAATCATGCGTTCCGCCTCAACCTCGAGTTCCAGGGTCGAGACGCCTTCCTTCACCATCCCGGCCAACTTCTGGAGGATTTCATGCACCAGGAGACCGCTCCTGCGCATTTTCTCCAGTTCCGCCGGGCTCTTGCGTACGATCATCAGCCTACGTGCCGCTGCGGCGGCCGCGGATCCGGCCCGCACGCGGCGTAAATCCTTCGTAGTGCCGCATGATCAACTGCGCTTCAATCTGATTAACCGTATCCATCGCAACACCGACCACGATCAGCAACGACGTGCCGCCGAAGTAGAAGTTGACGCCCAAGCCGTCCAGCAGCCAGCGCGGGAAATATTCGTCGATCCAGTTGCCGATTCCCGGAATGTACTGCAGCTTGATGCCCGAGATCATGATCTGCGGGATCAGGGACAGAATCGCCAGATACAGGCCGCCCACAACAGTAATGCGGGTCAGGATCTTGTTCATGTACTCGGCTGTGTTCTTACCAGGGCGGATACCCGGGATGAACCCGCCGTACTTGCGCATGTTGTCTGCCGCTTCGTTCGGGTTGAAAATGATCGAAACGTAGAAGAAGCAGAAGAAGATGATCAGCGCCGTGAACAGGATGAAATACAACGGAGACGATCCGCTGATCGCGCTGAGCATGCCGGTAAGATACGGGCTGTTGCGCACAAACTCCATTCCCGTCAAAGTCTGAGGAAATGCCAGGAACGAACTGGCAAAGATCACCGGGATCACGCCGCCCGCGTTTACTTTCAACGGCAGGTGCGTCGACTGACCGCCCATCATGCGACGTCCCACCACACGCTTGGCGTACTGCACGGGGATGCGACGCTCGCCCCGCTCCACCAGGATGATGAAGGCGACGACCGCCACCATCATCGCCAGGATGATGAGGAGTTGGATCGGATTCCACTGCCGCGTGACCAGAACGTTGGTGTAGATCTGGGACATGGCCGAGGGAAGCCCGACCACGATGCCGGCAAAGATGATGAGCGACATGCCGTTGCCGATGCCGCGTTCGGTAATCTGCTCGCCCAGCCACATGATGAAGGCCGTGCCCGTGGTCAGCGACAGCATCGTCATCAAAACGAAGCCAAATCCGGGATTGAGCACGAAATTGCCTTGCGAGGACTGCAGCATACCCGCGATGGCAGCCGACTGCATCAGCGCCAGCCCCACGGTAAGATACCGCGTCCACTGGGTGATCTTGCGGCGGCCGAGCTCGCCTTCTTTTTGCAGCTTTTCGAGCGTGGGAATGACGACTGTGAGCAACTGCAGGATAATCGATGCCGTGATGTACGGCATGATTCCCAAAGCAAAGATGGTCAAGCGCCGGAACGTGCCGCCCGAGAACAGATCGATGAAGCCAAGAAACGAGCCCGCATTCTGCTTGACGAACTCTTCAAACCGGAGCGCATCCACGCCCGGCGTCGGAATATGGCCGCCCAGCCGGTAGATCGCAAGCATCGCGAGGGTAAACAGGATCCGGTTCCGCAGATCCGGCACCCGGAAGACGTTGGCGATGGCTTCGAAGAACTTGTTCATGGAGTTATTGCTATGCTTCCTGCGACTCGCCTACCAGAACGGCCTTGCCGCCGGCAGCTTCAATCTTTTGGCGCGCCGGACCGGAGAAAGCATGCGCGGTGACGGTGATCGCCCGGGTCAAATCGCCGGTGCCGAGGATCTTCAAACCCGCTTCCAGCTTCTTCACCACGCCCAGCTTACTCAGCGTGTCGAAGTCAAAGGTGTCGCCTTCGAGCTCATTCAAGCGGTCCAGGTTAACGACTGTGTATTCCTTGCGGAAAATATTGGTGAAGCCGCGCTTGGGCAAACGGCGATGCATCGGCATCTGGCCGCCTTCAAAACCGCGCATTTTCGAATAGCCCGACACCGAGCGCGCGCCCTTGTGGCCGCGTCCAGAAGTCTTGCCGCGGCGGCTGCCCATACCACGGCCGATTCGCTTTTGCGGCCGATTCTGCCCTTCCGGCGCTTTCAGATCACTTAAATTCATCGCTTGAAAACCCTTCGCCGTTCGTCGGCGGTATACCTTGGAAACTACCCTTTAGTCGACAATCGCCAGCAGGTGCGGAATCTTCGCCACCATCCCGCGGAATGACGGCGAGTCCGGTCGCTCCACAACCTGGTTGATCTTTCTAAGACCAAGGCTGCGCACGATCACCTTGTGCTTCTCAGGCGTGCAAATAGGGCTCTTAACCAGTTTAATCTTAATCATCTCGGCCATTTCAAGATCCCGCTTTACTGAAGAACTTTTCCTGCCCAACGCCGCGAACCTCGCCCACCGCGCTCTGGTCGCGGAGCTGCTCCAGCGCATTGATGGTCGCCTTCACCACGTTGTGCGGATTGCGCGAGCCAATCGACTTGGTCAGCACGTTCGGAATGCCGACCGCTTGAATGACGGCGCGCACCGGACCGCCCGCGATCACGCCCTTACCTGCCGGAGCAGGCTTGAGCAGCACCTGACCCGAGCCGAAGCGGCCCAGCACCTGATGCTTGATCGTGGTTTCCAGAAGATTAATCTTCTTCAGATTCTTCTTGGCGGACTCGATGCCCTTCTTAATGGCAGCCGGAACTTCCTTGGCCTTCCCCGTGCCATAGCCCACCACCTTCGCGTTCGGGTCGCCGACAACAACCAGAGCCGAGAAGCTCATGTTCTTGCCGCCCTTGACCACCTTGGTCACGCGGTTGATGGACACAACCTGTTCTTTGAGGTTGTAGCCGGAAGGATCGATTCGTTTCACCGGAACAGCGGGCATATTGTTAGAACTCCAGTCCTGCTTCGCGAGCGGCGTCGGCGAGCGCTTTAATGCGCCCGTGATACAGGTAGCCGCCGCGGTCGAACACTACCCGGGAAATTCCCTTTTCTTTGGCGCGCTCGGCCACCAAACGGCCGATTTCCTTCGCGCCGGCCACATTGCCGCCGTTCATCCCCGCGCCCTTGTCGTTGGAGGAAGCCGACGCCAGCGTGTGTCCCGTGCGGTCATCGATCACCTGCGCGTAGATGTGAGAAAGCGAGCGGTACACAGCCAGACGCGGACGATCGGCCGTGCCTGCCACGCGCCGGCGAATGCGGCTGTGCACGCGCACGCGAACCTGATTTTTGTCAATCTTCGGCATCGATTACTTACCTCCCGAGCCGGTCTTGCCGACCTTCTTGCGGAGTACTTCGTTGGTGAACCGCACGCCCTTGTTCTTATAGGGATCTGGCGGACGCAGCGCCCGCATGTTCGCGGCGGTTTGGCCAAGCAACTGGCGATCGTGACTGGTCAACACAATGTGCGTCTGCTTGTCGACGGTCATGTCGACGCCCTTGGGCAGCAGGAACTCGATGTCGTGCGAGTAGCCCAAAGTGAAAATCGCCACCCGGCCTTTCAAGTCCACGCGATAACCGATGCCGACGATGTCCAGCTCGCGCTTCCAGGTGGTGGCGGCGCCGACGATGGCGTTATTGGCCAATGCGCGCGTCAGCCCATGGGCAGCCGCGTATGAATCGTTTTCCCGGACGACGGTGAGCGTACCGTTGTTCTGCTCGACACGAATGCCCGCGGGAATGGGGACCGTCAACTTGCCCTTCGGTCCTTCTACCTGCATTTGCTGCTCGACGACGTTGATTTTCACGCCGCCGGGCACTGGAATGGGCTTCTTACCTACTCGAGACATGGAGGATTGTTCCTTCTTACCAAACCTGACACAAGAGCTCGCCGCCAACACCTTCTTTGCTGGCGTCGCGGCCCGTCATCACACCGCGAGGCGTAGTGAGGATGTTCACACCGAGTCCGCCGAGCACGCGCGGAATGTCGGTGCTGCCGACGTACACGCGGCAGCCCGGACGCGATACGCGTTCGATGTTCACGATGGCCGGTTCATTGGTCGTGGTGTACTTCAGATATAAACGAATGGAGCGCTGCGTACCGTCTTCGGCCAGCTTGAAATTGACGATGTAACCCTCTTCCTTGAGGATCCGCGCAATTTCCATCTTCAGCTTGGACGCAGGGACGTCAACCTTCTGATGCTTGGCCCGGAGCGCGTTCCGCACTCGGGTGAGCATATCGGCGATGGGATCGGATGATGGCATGCTACTTGTCTTCCCTCGTTTCCAAACTTCTTGAACTACCAGCTCGACTTGGTCACACCGGGGATCTCACCGGCGAGCGCAAGCTTGCGGAAGCAAATGCGGCACAGCGTGAACTTGCGGATATAGCCGCGGGGCCGTCCGCACTGCTTGCAGCGATTGCGATGACGGACGCCGAGCTTCGGCGTTTTATTCGCCTTGGCGACCGCCAGTTTTTCATCTCTCGCGATTTTCGCGGTTGTTGCCATTCGCTCTTATCCTTGTCCTTAAACCTTCTACTGCTGACGAGTGCCGCCGGCGCCCGCAAACGGCATGCCTAGGAGCCGCAGCAAGGCGAGCCCTTCGGCGTCCGTTCGCGCCGTCGTCGTGATGTTGATGTTCATGCCCCGAGCCTTGTCTACCTTGTTGTAGTCGATCTCGGGAAAAATCAGTTGGTCCTTCACGCCCAGCGTGTAGTTGCCGCGGCCATCGAACGACTTGGGAGACACACCCCGGAAGTCGCGCACACGAGGCAGCGCTACGCTCACGAGGCGGTCCAGGAACTCGAACATGCGGTCGCCGCGCAGCGTCACCGCCACACCGATCGGCATGCCTTCGCGCAGCTTGAACGCCGCAATCGATTTCTTCGCCTTGGTGATAATCGGCTTCTGGCCCGCAATCGACGTCAGTTCCGCCACCGCTCCGTCAATCACCTTCGAGTTCGAGGCTGCTTCGCCCATGCCCATGTTGATCGAGATCTTCTCGAGCTTGGGCACGGCCATTACGTTCTTGTAGCCGAACTCTTTGACCAGCGCCGGAAGGACCGTCGACGTGTAATGCTCTCTTAATCTTGCTTTCGTCGTGGTTGCCATTGCTTTACTTCAACGCCTCGCCCGTCTTGCGCGCGATGCGGGTCCGCCGCGTCACGCCGCCCTCTTTTTCCACTTTGATCCCGACCCGTGTTGCCACGCCGCCCGGAGTCATCACCATCACGTTCGAAGCATGAATGGTGCTTTCCTTTTCCGCGATGCCGCCCTTGATCTGCTTGGCGGGGTTGGGACGGGTGTGCTTCTTGATCATCTGCACACCTTCGACTAAAATGCGTCCGGTTTCGCGGTTCACTTCGAGCACGCGTCCGGTCTTGCCCTTGTCTTTTCCGGCGATCACCTTCACGGTGTCGTTCTTCTTGATCCGGATGCGAACCGGCTCCACCGCGGCGCCCTTGCGCCGGCCGTTCGTGGTTTTTGCCTTCCGCTCTGCCATTTAAATCACCTCCGGCGCCAGCGACACGATCTTCATGAAGCGCTTGTCGCGCAGCTCGCGAGCTACCGGTCCGAACACACGCGTTCCTACCGGCTCTCCCAGATCGTTCACCAGCACAGCCGCATTCGTATCGAACCGGATATAAGTGCCATCCTTGCGGCGCGTTTCCTTGCGCATCCGCACGATGACGCACTTCACAACCTTGCCCTTCTTGATGGCGGAATCCGGAGCGGCTTCCTTCACCGATGCTGTGACAATGTCGCCAAGCCCCGCGCGCAGTCCCTTGTCGCCGCCGCGCGGCAATATCGCCTGGAGCCGGCGGGCGCCGCTGTTGTCAGCGACCTCCAGAATTGTCCGCATTCCGATCATGACGTAATCCCCTTAAATAACGAGTCCGTTTCAGTTTCGGCGTGTTCCACTACGAAACGCCTGAAATTACTTCTTAACCTTGCCGCTCGCGACCTTGCCGCGCGCGCCCGTGGCTGCTTCGGCATTCGGGTCCAGCTGCTCGGGTTGCACGCCCACCTGCACCGCGCGGCGCACGACATCGCCCAGGGCCCAGCGTTTCAACTTGCTCAGCGGCCGGTGCTCGATGATGCGCACGGTATCGCCCAGCTTGGCGGTACTTTCCTCGTCGTGCGCGTAGAACTTCTTGCGCCGCGTGACGATGCGCTTGTACACGGGATGCGGCACCCGGCGGCTAACTTCGACAACGATGGTCTTTTCCATCTTGGTCGATACCACCGTGCCGACCTTTTCATTTTTGCGAACGTTTGCTTCCTGCTGGTCTGCCATCGCTTACTTGCCCTTTTTCTTCCCGCTCTTCTTTTTGGCGGCTTGGGCTGCTTCCGCCGCTGCCTGCGCCTTGGCCGGATCGAGTTCGCGCTCGCGCTGGATCGTCAGCATACGAGCGCGATCCTTGCGCAATTCGCGATACCGCTTGACGCCCTCGGTCTGCCCCATTCCGATCTGGAACCGGAGACGGAACAACTGCTCCTGCGTTTCGGCTGCCTGACCGGTGAGTTCGGCTGTATCTACTTCCCGAAGTTTGCTCGCCTTCATTGCTACATTCCCTCGAATTCACGTTGGACAAGCTTGGTCGGAATCGACAGCTTCTGCGCGGCCAGCCGCATCGCTTCGGTGGCGATGTCCAGCGGCACGCCTTCCATCTCGAACAGAATCTTGCCCGGCCGGATCACCGCCACCCATTCTTCGGGTGCGCCCTTGCCTTTACCCATACGAGTTTCAGCGGGCTTCTTGGTGATCGGCTTGTCCGGGAACATCCGAATCCAGACCTTGCCGCCGCGCTTAATGAAACGGGTCATCGCGATACGAGCCGCTTCGATCTGCCGGGACGTGATCCAACCACACTCGAGCGCCTTCAGTCCGTACTCGCCGAACGCCAGCGAGGAGCCGCGCCAGGCCTTGCCCGTCATACGGCCGCGCTGTTGCTTGCGGTACTTAACCTTCTTTGGCATCAACATGGCGTTAGTTCTCCTGTACTTCTACTCGCTGCCCTTTTCGCCTTCCGGCTTGGCGTCCCCGCCGCGCACTTCCTGCTTCCAGGCCGGTTGCGGGTTCGCCATCGGCGGCACGATCGGCGCATTGGCGTCGCGCGCCGGATGCGGCATATCGCCGGGCGTCATCTGCACTGCGGGACCCTCGGGCTCAGCCGCAGGCGACTGCATGGCTTGACGCACCGGAGCCTGACCCTGGGGCAGCATCGCGGGACGGCCCGTGCCGGCGCCGCCACCAAATCCACCGGTGCGCGGAGGACGGTCGCCGTACCCGCCACCGCCACCACGATCTCCACCGTAGCCGCCGCGATCACCACCAAATCCACCACCCGGACGAGGACCACGACGGTCACCGCGGTTGTCGCGGTCACCACGATCGCCACCGGGACCCCGACGGTCGCCACGCGGCCGGCGCGGTTCCGGATCTGTTCCGAGTACCTGGCGCCGCGCGCCTTCACCCAGAATTTCACCCTTGTAGATCCACGTCTTCACGCCGATGATGCCGTAAGTCGTGTGCGCCTCGGCAAAACCGTAGTCGATGTCCGCTCGCAAGGTGTGCAGCGGCAACTGGCCCTGCAGATACCATTCCGAGCGGGCGATTTCGGCGCCGTTCAATCGGCCGGAAACGCGAACCTTGATTCCCTTGCATCCGAAGCGGAGCGCGCGGTCGACAGCTTTGCGCATCGCGCGGCGGAACGCCACTCGCTTTTCGAGCTGCAACGCGATCGACTCGGCCACCAGTTGCGCATCGAGCTCGGGCTTGTGCACTTCCTGGATATCGATGAAGACTTCACGCTTGGTCTTCTTCGCCAGGTCCTGCTTCAGCTTCTCGATCTCGGCGCCTTTTCGGCCGATGACGATGCCGGGGCGGGAAGTGCGAATCGTGATCCGGAGCTTGTTGCCCGGACGATCCACTTCGATCGAGCTGACGCCCGCGCTCTTCAGCCGCGCCGCCAGGCCCGCCTTCAGTTCTACGTCCTCCATCAGGAGCTTGGCGTAGTCCTGCTTGGCGAACCAGCGGGAGCGCCAAGTCTTGGTGACGCCCAGCCGAAATCCGTACGGATGTACTTTCTGACCCATCAGTTATCCCTTCTCGCTGACCGCCACGACAATGTGGGAAATACGCCGCTGATACCGATATGCGCGGCCCATCGGAGCCGGGCGGATGCGCTTCATCCGCGGGCCTTCGTTCACGTAAGCCTCGCTGACAAACAGGCGATCCACATCGATGTCGTTGTTCTTGTTTTCCGCGTTCGCAATCGCCGAGCGGAGAACCTTCTCCACCATCGGCGCGATGCGCTTGTTGGTCGAGCGCAGGATCGTGATCGCCTTGCCCGCCTGCTGGCCCCGGATCAGATCAATAACCAGGCGCGCCTTCTGCGCCGAGATGCGAACGTAGCGAGCTTCGGCGCGGGCTGCCTGCGCTGGTGCTGTTGCGGTAGCCATGTTACTTCTTGGCCTCCGTCTTGGCGGCGTGTCCCTTGAAGGTGCGCGTCGGAGAGAACTCGCCCAGCTTGTGGCCCACCATGTTCTCGGTCACGTACACGGGGATGAACTTCTTGCCGTTGTGCACCGCGATCGTGTGGCCGATGAACTCGGGGATAATCGTTGACCGCCGCGACCACGTGCGGATCACTTTCTTCTCGTTCTTCTCGTTCATGGCCGTCACCTTCACATGAAGGTGGTCGTCCACAAACGGTCCTTTCCACAAAGAGCGACCCATCGATCCTTACCTCTTCTTCGCCTTACGCGTCACGATAAACTTGTCGGTCCGCTTGTTGTTGCGTGTTTTGAAGCCCCGCGTCGGCTGGCCCCACGGAGTCACAGGATGACGTCCGCCCGAGGTCTTGCCTTCACCACCGCCGTGCGGGTGATCCACCGGGTTCATGGTGACGCCGCGGTTGTGGGGGCGCTTGCCCAGCCAGCGGGTGCGGCCCGCCTTGCCGTGCGAAACGTTCTCGTGCTCGACGTTACCCACCTGGCCGACCGTCGCCATGCACTCGACGCGCACGCGGCGAACTTCGCCGGAAGGGAGCTTCAACAGCGCATACTCGGACTCACGCGAAACCAGCTGCGCCTGCGCGCCGGCCGATCGCGCCATCTGTCCGCCCTTTCCGGGACGCAGCTCAATGTTGTGAACCACAGTGCCCGGAGGAATGTTCTTCAACGGGAGAGCGTTGCCCACGAGGATGTCGGCATCCGGACCCGAATTCACCGTGCGGCCGACTTCCAGGCCTACCGGAGCCAGGATGTAGCGCTTCTCGCCATCGGCATAGTGGAGCAGCGCAATGCGGGAGGAGCGATTCGGATCGTACTCGATGGCCGCGACTTTGGCAGGAACGCCCGCTTTGTCGCGTTTGAAATCGATCTCGCGCAGCTTTTGCTTGTGGCCGCCGCCGATGAAGCGGCTGCTGACACGGCCCGTGCTCGTACGTCCGCCGGTTTTGCGCTTGCCTACGACAAGCGAGCGTTCCGGCGTTTCCTTCGTGATGTCCTCACGCGACACAACCGTGGTGAAACGGCGTGTTGGCGTTGTCGGACGATAACTCTTTACCGGCATCGTTAGATCTCCGTATACTCCGGCATCTTCTCGCCCGCTTGGAGGCGGACATATGCCTTCTTCCAGTCCGAACGGTAGCCGGCGAAACGGCCGCGACGACGAAGCTTACCAAGGTTATTGATAGTCTTCACGTCGGCCACTTTCACACCGAACACCTTCTGGACGGCGGCTTTGATCTGCGTTTTATTCGCGTCGGGCGCGACTTCAAAGCACAGCGTGCTCGCTTCGTCCTTCCTGATTACCGCTTTTTCCGTCACAATCGGACGGCGGATTACGTCGTAAACGTTCATACTGCCAGCGCCTCCGAGAACTTCCGGGCGGCCGCCTCGGAAATCACAACCTGCTTGTGAGCCAGAAGGTCGTAAACGGTCACTTCGCGGGTCGGAACCAGCTTCACGCCTTCGAGGTTGCGCGAAGCAAGCATCAAATTCCGCTCGACGCCGCTCCCGGACTCGTTGTGTCCGGACGCGAACACGTCCACAAGCAGGACCTTGCGGTTCGCCGCTTCCAGCTTGCCAAGCGCCGTCGCCAGCGACTTGGTTTTGTGATCGCCCGTGTCGAGCGACTGCACAATCTTCAACTCGCCGTCCCGCAGCTTCGCCGATAAGGCCGAGCGCAATGCGCCAAGCAGCATCTTGCGAGGCAGCTTATACGCATAGGAACGAACTACCGGTCCATGCACCGTGCCGCCATGGCGCCACAGTGGCGACCGGATGGATCCGGTACGTGCGCGGCCCGTGCCCTTCTGCTTCCACAGCTTCTTGCCCGAACCCGACACTTCATGACGAGTCTTGGTCTTGGCGTTGCCGCCGCGCAGGCTGGCCCGGTAATGCCGGACCGCTTCATAGATGAGGTTCTCGTTCACCTCAGCGCCGAACACGTCGTCGCTGAGTTCGACCGAGCCCACTACCTGATTGCGAAGATCGAATACGTCAACAGTCGCCATGACTACCGCCTTGCCCTCCGGACCATGACATACGAGCCGTTGGGTCCAGGAACCGCGCCCTTCACCAGCAGCACGTTATCCTCGGCGTCCACTTCCACGATTTCCAGATTCCGGACCGTCACCTGTTCATGCCCCATGTGGCCGCCGGCGCGCATTCCGGGGAACACACGCGACGGAAAGCTCGAAGCTCCAATTGATCCGGGCGCGCGATGGAACATCGAACCGTGCGAGGCTTCGCCGCCACGGAAGTGATGGCGCTTCACAACACCCGCAAAGCCTTTGCCTTTGCTGATGCCGATCACGTCCACCTTGTCCTTCGGCTTGAAGTCTTCCACCAGGATGCGATCGCCCAGTTTGAAGTCGCCGTTGCCGCTCAGCTTGAACTCGCGCTGGAACTTCACGTTCTCGACGTTCGCCTTCTTCAGGTGACCCGCCTCCGGCTTGTTCGCCTTGCGCTTGCCTTCGACGAAGCCGACCTGGATTGCGTCGTAGCCGTCCGTCGCCGGCGTTTTGCGCTGCGTCACCACACACGGACCGGCCTTCAGTACCGTCACCGGCACCACTTGACCGTCGGCGCGGAACACCTGCGTCATCCCGATCTTTTTGCCAAGAATTCCTGGGCTCATGTCTTCTTTCCCTGTAGTAGCCCCGAGCTACCGCTTCAATTTCTACGCAACAAGTTCAACGCAACCCGCGCTTCTAGCGCTTGTCCTTGCCGAAAGCCTTGATTTCGACGTCGACACCGGCAGGCAGGTCCAGCTTCATCAGCGCATCCACCGTGTCCTGTGTCGGCTCGAGAATGTCGAGCAGCCGCTTGTGCGTCCGGATTTCGAACTGCTCGCGCGACTTCTTGTCCACGTGAGGCGAACGCAGAACCGTGTAGCGGTTCCGCACCGTCGGCAGTGGAATAGGGCCCGCAATCTGCGCGCCGGTCCGCCGGGCCGTGTCCACGATTTCCGTCGTGGACTGGTCCAAAATCCGGTGGTCGTAAGCCTTCAATCGAATACGAATGCGTTCTCTCAACATGGTTTGTTCTTACGCTAACTACTCGAGGATCTCGGCCACCGTGCCCGCGCCGACCGTGCGGCCGCCTTCGCGAATTGCAAAGCGCAAGCCCTTGGCCATGGCGACCGGTGTGATCAATTCCACTTCGAGCTGCACGTTGTCGCCGGGCATCACCATCTCGGTGCCTTCCGGCAACTTC
>DASQDN010000169.1:0-18603 GCA_035634155.1 Bryobacteraceae bacterium
ATACTTCTACCAGGCGCATCGAATTGGAGCTATTCCGCGAGCCGACAACCAGCAATACATCAACCTGCGGAACCACCGCCTTAACGCCCAGCTGCCGGTTCTCGGTCGCGTAGCAGATATCCTGTCCCGGAGGCGATTTAATCCCGGGAAATTTCCGCCGTAGCGCTTCGACGATGTCACGCGTTTCGTCGAGGCTTAACGTCGTCTGCGTCAGGAAGCATGTTTTGGCTGGATCAGGGACTTGTAAACGCTCGACGTCTTCAACCGTCTCCACGAGCACGCTGCTTTCCGGGGCCTCGCCGAGCGTGCCGATGACTTCGTCGTGATAGCGGTGTCCGATGAGGATAATCGTGTACCCCTGGCGAGCGAACTTGATCGCCTCCAGGTGGACTTTGGTCACCAACGGACAAGTGGCGTCAATCACTTGAAGGCCGCGCTCGTTCGCTTCGTGCCGAACTGCGGGAGACACACCGTGAGCGCTAAAGATGACGCGGGAACCTGCGGGAGCGTCCGCAAGCTCTTCGACGAAAACGGCGCCAGCCTGGCGTAATTCATCTACTACGTGTCGGTTATGAACAATCTCTTTCCGGACGTAGATAGGCGCTCCGTACAGATTCAGCGCAATCTTCACCACATCGATGGCGCGAACCACACCTGCGCAAAACCCGCGAGGGCTGACGAGGATGATCTTCTTGTCCTTCGCCATGGAATAGCCAATTATAGCACCGCGCACCCTTCTAATCCTTAGCAATTGCTAATACTATACAGTGTCACCATTAGACTCGGCCGTGGTATCGACGCCGGTATCGGCACGCTTATTCGTACAGGTGGTGTTCCAAAATATAATCGTAAACAGTCGCCGGAAGCGCCTCCGGACGCTGGCCCGCCGCAAGCGTAGCCCGCAATTCAGAGGACGACACGGGTAACAGCAGGTCTTCCAGCATGTGCACCCGGCTTCCCTCCGGGACCACGAACTGAGCCAGCGGTCGGGTTACAACGACGAACTCGACACTCGCCACCACATCTCGCCACCGATGCCAGGAGGTGATCTCCGCAAAAGCATCTGCGCCGATCACGAAAAACAGATCCCAGTCAGAGCCAACCTCCGCCCGGACCCTCTCGATCGTGTGGATGGAATAACTTCGCTCGGTTCCTTCTTCCAGACGAGAAGGCTCCAGCGCTCGTTTGCCCGCGCAAGCCAGTTCGACCATGCGGTATCTGTGTTCGTAATCCGCGGTAGCACCGGCCTTGTGGGGAGGGTTGGCCGCTGGAATTACTAGAACCCGGTCCAGCGCGAACTTGTCCCGAGCCGTCTCGGCGATCGCAATGTGGGCGCTGTGAACGGGATCGAAGGTCCCGCCAAAGATCCCAAGCTTCAACGGCGTGCCGCCTTTAGTTCAACCGCCCTGGCGAACACAACCGACGAGAAGCCCGGCTCCGGACCCATCGGCGGAAGTGGCCACTTGGCCATGAGCGCATCCGAGTCCGAGGTTCGGCCAGCCTTGCGCAGCGAGAAGGCCAGCAGAACCCTCGCGTCACCGCCCGCAGACACCGAACTGCCGTCGTAAACCTTTTTCCAGTACTCTGCCGCCTCCGCGTACTGGCCCGTCGCGATCAGCTTCCAACCGGAGAACTCCTGTCTGTCGCCGAAAGACGCGGCGCCCTTGCCCTCCACCGCGTCCCAGATGGCGATCTGGGATTTCGCGGCCGGAGTCAGTTCCGCTGCCGCCTTTTGGCGGGCGGCGTCCGCACGCCCTGTCGAATAAAGCCAGATGGCTTCGCGGAGACCAAGGAACGCGTCCTTCTGCTGCTTTCGGAAATTCAGGTAGCGGTTGAAGTTAGCCGCCGCTTTCACCTTGTCACCGGCCAGGTACGCCGCCAAGGCAGCTCGGTACGCCTCACCTCCGCCCAAGCGTGAGTTGTCCATCTCGAAGGCGCGTAGAAACTGCTCCTCCGCCTCGCCAAAACGTCCCTCGTAGAAGTAGATCTCGCCCATCGAATCGTAAGCGTTCGCGTCCCGGGGCTGGAGCTTCTGGTATTGGGCAATGCTCTGCTTGGCAGCGTCGAGGTTTCCCGCGAATCCCTCGGCATACGCGAGCGAATTCCAGTACGCGATGTTTTCCGGGTCCAGGAGGGTCGCTCGACGGTACGCCTCGGCAGCCCCCGCATGGTCCTTCGCTGTCATCGCGGCTTCGGCGGCGGATAACCACATGGCAAGATCGCCGCGAGCAGACTGCGCGGCTCGCAGCAACGCCTCGGACCGATCTTTCGGGGTCTGAGCGGTTAGCGCTTCTAGTTGCGCTCGCTCCACCGGCGACAGGTTTGCCGTTCGAGCGGCGGCAATAGCCTTCTGCGCCTCCTCATTCTTGCCGCCACGGCGAAGCGCTTCTACCAGCGCGAGCTGCGCCGCCCCAAACTTTGGATCGAGTGCAACGGCTGCCTCGGGCTTTCCAGCGTAGAGTTCGCGAACCGCCTCGCTGCTCGCTGTGGTGTACGGCACCGGTTTCGCCACCAACTGGGACGCAAGCATGGACGCCAGAACCAGCACGTCCTTGCCTCGGGCATGCAGAGTTCGAATCGTCCGCTGGTCGGCTTCGTCGCGAATGGTGACTACGGCAGTCAAGGCGCCGAGGTGGCCGGACACATAGCCCTGGACAATGTGACGTGCACGGTTGGTGATTGCATCTCGAATCGAGGGCGCGGTGAGAGAGGAGGTTTGGGAGGCGGCGATCCCGGCAGTAGCCCGGCCGGCCCAAGAGGCTCCGGCCGAGGGGCCGAGGTAATCGAAGGGCACAAACACAAGCGCTTCCGGCGTGCGGCCCGCCTCGTTCGAGCCGCATGCGGTTACAAATAAAGCTATTAAGGCGATCGCAAAGGTGCGCGCGCTACAGAACACGCGGCTCCGACGCCATCAACGCCTGAAACTCGGGCAGCTCCTGAAGCATGGCGAATTCGGGTTCCTTCTGGAACTTTTCGCGCTCCTTGAACCCTTCTTCCAACGACTTGCGGATATAGGTCAGCGCCCGTTCGACCGCGCCGGCTTTCGCGTAGGTCTTTGCGAGGTAAAAGTGGAACAAGGCTCGCTCGGTTACGCTCCGCTCCTGCAGCAGCACGCCGTTGCTGCCCCGGTGCTCGAAGACCTCGGGATCAATTGACAGCGCTTTTTCGTACGCGATTGCGGCGTCCTTGTACTTCTTGCGCGCAAACTGCGCTGTCCCCAGATTGCTGTGGATGGAGGCAGCGAGCGGCTTCAGCTTCAGGGCGCGATTGTAGAACGAAACAGCGCGACGATAGTTCTTCTTCGCGTAATAGATGGTACCCAGGTTGTTCAGCGCCTCGCTGTACTTGGGGTCGAGCTTCAGGGCCCGCTCGTAGTGTTTGCGAGCGAGTTCAAGCTCCAGCATCTGGTGATAGGCGATGCCGATCTTGTTGACGATAATGGGAGATTTCACGTCGGCCAGAGAATAGGACTCGACGGCTTCCCGATACATCTTGCGCGCCATCTGAATGTCGCCGCGCATTTCGGGCGTGATCTTCGTTGGTGTCGAACTTTCGCGAGAAAGCGCAGGAGTATCCTGCTTGAAAGCGACCGCGGACACCGGGCCCTGCGCCCAGCAACCCGCTGCCAGAGTTATAGTTACCGCCAATCGGGAAACCATAAGGCCTCCTAGTACATACGTTCTTGCGTCCCCAAAACGACAGCCACCGGCCGCCCCCTCGGGGGGTTACTTAAATATATCCTTCAATCGCCCAAAAAAGCCCCTTTTTTCTTGTGGCTTTTCTGCGGGGACCGGCTGCGATGCTACCGGGGCATCGGGTCTGCCCGCTGGGGGGACAGTACGAACAGTACCGTACTGGCGTCCCTGGTCGGAAACAGATGCCTGGGGCTGCGCAGGGCTTGCGGCTACCGTCGCCGGCACGGTTTCCCAGCCGGCCACCTGCGTGCCGCCTCCTCCGTGGAGTCGGCACATCTCTACCGGCTGGGTTCCCGACACAAAGTACTCAGACCGCGCGTTCGGGCACGCTCCGGTCGACAACTGGCCCGACGCCGGATCGATATCCACGCTAACGATCCCGTCCGGAGCATCCCAATCGCTGACATTTCGGTACTCGCGGCGCTGATGGGCACGCTTCATGAACTCGGTCCAGACGGGGAGCGCCGTTTTCGCGCCTTCCAACCCTAGATCCTTCCCGTCGTCAAAACCAACCCAAACCACGCAAACCAGCTTGGAGGTGAACCCGGCAAACCAGCCGTCGCGCGAGGTACCGGTCTTCCCCGCGGCCGGCAGCGTGAAGCCGCGCGATCGGACGCCTGCGGCAGTGCCGCTGCGCATCACTTCCTGCATCATGCTCACCATCATGTAGTTCACCCGCGGGTCCAGGACGGCGGTCCGGCGCGGCTGCGCATCGTGGATCGGATTGCCCTTGTGGCTGCGGATCATACGGATCCAATTGGGTTTAGAAGCGACGCCGCGGTTGGCGAACATCGTGTACGAAGCCGCCACTTCGATCGGAGTCGCGTCCGCCGCGCCCAGCGCGATTGCCGGAGTCGCCCGCACGTCCATATTCATGCCGGAGCGCTTGGCCAGGTCGAGGATGTTCCGATACCCAGCCATTTCCGCCAGCTTGACCGTGGGTATATTAAGCGACTTAGCCAACGCCTGCCGCACAGTCACCGGGCCGTAGAACTTGTCGCCGAAGTTGCCCGGCTCATAGCTCCTGGTCTCGTAGTAGAACGTGGTGGGCTCGTCGTTGATCACCATGGCAGGCGTCACCAGCGATGAGCCGCCTCCAACCCCTGAGTTCAACGCCGCGGCATACACAAACGGCTTGAACACCGAACCCGGCTGCCTTCGAGCCATCGACCGGTTGAGCTGGCTCATGCCGTAATCCCGCCCTCCGATCAGCGCCTTGATATCGCCCGTGAGCGGATCCATGGCTACCAGCGCGACTTGCGCCTCCTTCGGAGTCTGGCCCTTTTTCGTGCGCTTGCGAATCAGCTCGTCCACTTCCTTCATGCCGACGCGGACCGCTTCCGCCGCATCATGCTGGAGGTTCAGGTCAAGCGTGGTGTACACCCGGTACGAGTTGGTTTGGAAATCGTGCTCCTGGAACTGCTCCAGAAGCGAGTCGTTCACAAGGTCCACGAAATACGGCGCGTCCGTCGATTCCGACCCGCTTTTGGCGATCACCAGCGGCTCTTCGGTAGCGCGCGCGTAGTCCTGCTCCGAGATGTAGCCGTTCTCCCGCATCAACATCAGCACGATGTTGCGGCGCGTCTTGGCGCGTTCCGGCCAGCGGACCGGATTCGTGAAGCTCGGCCGCTGAATCAGGCCCGCGAGCGTAGCTGCCTGGGCGAGCGTCAGGTCGCGGACGTCCCGGCCGAAGTAGGCTTGGGCCGCCTCACCGAAGCCACGGATGGCAAAGCTTCCGCGCCGGCCGAGGTCGACCTGATTGGCGTAATACTCGAAAATCTGCTCCTTGGAGAGCTTTTGCTCCAAGTGCAGTGTAATCATCACTTCGGCGACTTTGCGCTTGATGGTTTTTTCAGGAGTAAGCCAGAAGCTGCGCGCAAGCTGCATGCTGAGCGTGGAGGCGCCTTGCGCTCGGCGCTGTTCCTTCAGGTCGACGTAGGCAGCCTTCAGCACGCGAAGCGGGTCGAACCCCGAATGCTGGAAAAACCGCTTGTCTTCCGCGGAAACCACCGCGTTCACCAGCAGCGCCGGCAGGTCGGAGAAACGGACGATGCGGCGCTTCTCGCGCGACCGGTCGAAAAGGTTGGTGATCAGTTCGGGCTCGATCAGGTATTGGGTTCGTTCGGTATTGTCGCGAAGGGAGATAACTTGAGCGACCTTATTATTCTTGAACTTAACCACTGCCTCTTCGTCGTTGAAGAAGGATTCCGCGCCCGGAAAGATCTCGATCGCGTCCGGCCGCATGTTATACCAGCCCATCCGGCTGGTAGTCTTAGTTTCCGAATAGCCGCTGCGGCGTAGCGCGCTCGCGATCTCGTCCGAGGTAATCTGGTCGCCCACCATCACCACTTGCGGGGCCGCGAACAACATGGATGTATTCGCGAACGGGCCACCGACCAGCTTGTCGTCGATCTGTTGCGAATACTTGACGTAGGAATAGGTGAACAACCCCAGCAGCAGGGTGTTGATCAAAACGAAGCCAATCAGGAAGGCTCTTCCCCATGGGTGCAGAACGAAACGCACCAACGCTGCTTTTTTCGGTACTTGAATTCGAACTGCCACTATATCGACCTGGCTTCTACGATTTTCGCACGTCTATCTATCGTCGCGCCGGGCCGGTTTCTTCAGTGAAACCAGGAAGCTAGCGCACTTTGGCCGTCTTCTTCCGCAAGCCGAGCATCAGTTCGATGTCCGCCTCCGTTGCCGAGGTTGAGAATACGAACTTGGCGCCTTCGGCCCGCACGTCTGCATTCTGCAGCAGCGGCTTGGCGTTGCCGGTCTCGCTCATGGAACTGAAGAACTTTACCATCTGAACCAGCGCCTGAGCGTCCTGCTCGGTCTTCATCAACGCCTCCGCGTCGAGGCGCACGATGCTGCCGAAGGTCAACCCGCCACTGACCAGTTCCATCGTTTGGGCGGGAAGCTTCGCCTTGCCGAACTTCATTCCCGGCGTCGGCTTGGCCGCGAACCACGCATCGTAACGCGCGCCGACATCGTCGACCTTCGCACTCAGCACCGGGTCGAGTGCCGTCGTCGTCGCTCCCCGCTGGTCGAGCGCGGCCTTGAGTACATCCATTTCCCCGTAGAGCGCGACCGACGCTTCTGGAAATGCGACCAGTCCGGAACCACGCCGCGCCCGGTAGAGTTCCACGCCCTTGTAGGATTCGACCAGCTTGCCAGCAACCAGATTGCGATCGAATGAGCCGCGCGCGGCGATCAATCCCTGTCCGCGGTTTGAGGCGACCAGCACCTCCTGCACGCCCGCGGCGCCGATTTCCTTAACTAAACCCGCGGCGAGGTTCGAGCTCGAGGCCCGCCCGACGCTGATGCCGGCGATCTCGGTCGCTCCCGGGGCGGCATATTGCAATAATCCCGGATCCACCGCCAGCAGCGGCGACACCACACACGACATGACCAGCAGCGCGCTTCGCAACACGTTCATATGTATCTTGTACGCCAGCCAGGACCGAAGCGTTGCAAAATCTCAGACGAACTCGATCGGATCCTGGGAGGTGACCTCGATGCCGTAGGCGTCCAGGCCCACGATCTTACGTGGATGGTTCGTCAACAGCCGGATCTTGGTGAGCCCAAGGTCCGCTAGGATCTGCGATCCGATGCCCGCTTCATGCTGAAGCTTGCGCTGGCCGTCGGGTCCGGCCGTGTACGTAGCGCCGCCGACGTGCGGCTGGATTGCGCCCCGCTGCAACCGGAGTCCAGCCGACGATTGATGCAGGTATACGAGCACCCCGCATCCTTCCCGCGCGATGGCAGCGAGCGAGCCCTTGATCGTCTGGTGACAATCGCATTCCAGGGACGAGAACACATCCCCATAGGTGCAATTCGCATGCATTCGCACAGGTACGGACCGGTCTGACGGGAGCTTGCCGAGCACCAGCGCTAAATGCGTTTCCGGATCGACCGAGCTTGTATACGCAACGGTTTGGAAGTCGCCGTACTCCGTCTTGATGGTCCCCTCGGCCAATCGCGTCACGACTCGCTCATGCCGCAGCCGATACCGGATCAGGTCGGCAACCGAGATCAGCTTCAGGTTGTGAGTGCGGCAAAATTCAATAAGCTCCGGCATGCGAGCCATGGTCCCGTCGGCGTTCATGATCTCGCAGATGACGCCGCCTGGCTGAAGCCCCGCCATGCGGGCGAGGTCGACGGCGGCTTCTGTCTGGCCCGCCCTCACCAGAACGCCACCTTCCTTTGCTCGCAGTGGGAATACGTGCCCCGGCCGAGCGAGCTCAAACGGCCGGGTTTCGGGACGCATCGCCACCTGAATGGTCAAAGCCCGGTCGGCCGCTGAAATCCCGGTGGTAACGCCGTTCGCCGCGTCGATCGCCTCGCAAAACGCAGTGGTGAAACGCGAGGTGTTGTTGGGGGACATCAGCGGGATCTGCAACTCGTCGCAACGCTCAGGGGAAAGGGCGAGGCAGATCAGGCCGCGGCCGTGCATGGCCATGAAATTGATGATCTCGGGCGTGATCTTCTCCGCAGCGACGGTGAGGTCGCCTTCGTTCTCGCGATCCTCGTCGTCAACCACAACGAGCATCTTGCCCGCGCGGAAATCTTCCAGCGCCTCCTGGATGGAAGCTAAGGCCATACAACCATTCTGCCGTACGCACACGCTGCCAGTGGAAAAAGGTAAGGCGCGACGGTTTGGCGTCGCGCCTCTCGGAGGGGGATTAGTGCGGTAGCTTCCGCTGCTTCATCTATTCGGACGAACCCGGATGGCGGATAGCCGAACACCTCACGGTGACTCACGCTGCTCCCAGATACAGGAAGCGGAGGAGGAACAACGCAGATAGACCGTACATGAGCCAGTTCACACGATCGCGGCGCCCTGCCATCACGCAAAGGAACGTGAACATGGTGAACCCAAACGCTATCCCATTCGCGATGCTGAACGTAAGCGGAATGGCGACGATTGTCAGGAAGGCGGGAATTGCCACTACCTTATCAGCCCAATCGATCTCGGCCATGTGCGTGGCCACCATGGAACCGACCAGGATCAGCGCCGGGGCAGTGGCCGCTGCCGGGATAGCGCCCGCAAGCGGCGCGACAAAGAGTGCCAGGAGAAACAGCAGCCCGGTGACGATCGCTGTCACTCCCGACCGGCCGCCCGCCACCACACCAGCCGCGCTTTCGATGTAGCTAACCACCGTGGATGTTCCAGCCACCGAGCCGGCCACGGTCGCAGACGCATCGGTGAACAGGATTCGATCGAGCCTCGGAATGCGGTTCGTTTCGTCAAATATCCCGGCCTTCGTGCCGACGGCTACCAACGTTCCAATGTTGTCGAACAGGTCGACGAACAGGAATACAAAGATGATGTCCACGGCCCCGAGCTGCCACGCACCCCAGATATCGAGTTGGAAGGCCGTCGCCCCGAGTTCCGCCAAAGCGAACGAACCAGGCTCCCACTGCACCAAGCCGAGCCCCGCGCCCAGGGCGGTCGTTGCCAACACGCCGATGAGCATCGCGGCTCGCACCTCGCGCGCAAGCAGCGCCGCCGTCACCAGCAGGCCGAACAGCGCCAGGAGTGTTTGCGGGTCGCGCAGATTGCCGAGCGTCACCATCGTCGCCGGGCTGGGCACGACAATGCCGGCGTTGCGAAGACCGATAAGCGCTATGAACAGTCCGATCCCGCTTGCGACAGCCGCATACAGCTCCTTCGGGATTGCCGAAACGATCAGTTGCCGCACGCCGGCAAAGGTCAGCAGCAAGAAGATCACGCCGGAAATGAACACCGCTCCGAGCGCCACCTGCCACGGCACTCCGAGGCCTTTCACCACGGTATACGTGAAGTACGCGTTCAAGCCCATCCCCGGCGCGAGGGCAATGGGGTACCGGGCATAGGCGCCCATCAGGACGCTGCCGAACGCGGCGCACAGACACGTGGCCGCGACCAGCGCTCCGAAAGGCATCCCGGTCTCACGCAGAATGGATGGGTTGACGAAGATGATGTACGCCATGGTGACGAACGTCGTCGCGCCCGCCACAATCTCCGTCCGCCAGTTGGTTTGCAGGCGTTCGAATTCGAAGTACCGCTCCAGCCGCTGCTTCACCGTCGCCAGTCGCGTGCTTGCTCGAGCAGATCGATGAGGCTGGCGAGCTGTGGCTCGGACATATGCCGCATGATGGCAACTTGCTTTTCTTCCACAGGCACATCGAGTTGCTTCAGCAGCTCCAGCCCTTCCTCGGTGATGCGAATACTGACGAATCGCCGATCTTCCTTGGCGCGATTGCGCGTCAGAAGGCTGCGTCGTTCCAGCCGGTCGAGCAGTCGCGTAATGTCCGGATCGCGAGTGATCATCCGCGCGCCTATGTCCTTGCAGGTGACGCCCGCATCGCCCGCCCCGCGCAGAATGCGCAGCACGTTGTATTGCGTCACCGACAAGCCGACAGGCCGCAGCACATCCAGGAGTTCCTGCAGCATCGCGTCGGCCGTCCGTTGGACGTTCAGGAAGACTTCCTCTT
This sequence comes from Bryobacteraceae bacterium, assembly GCA_035634155.1. Classification (GTDB taxonomy): domain Bacteria; phylum Acidobacteriota; class Terriglobia; order Bryobacterales; family Bryobacteraceae; genus DASQDN01. The sequence continues at coordinate 10,179 of DASQDN010000169.1, forward strand.
CGATATGGCGGAAAGGTTTGCCTTGCTGTAACTCTTTAAGTATCTTTCCCGCCACGGTTCCGATGCTAGCCAGCCTTCATTTGGCTTGTCAAGGCTCACGTGTGTACTCCAGTACTTGTTTGTCCGCTAGCAGCCGAGTCCGTAACGCATCATACGGAACATCCTGCACGGCGATGCCATTATCGATAGCGATTGCTGCCGCCGTGGCCGCAGACTGCCCCAGGATCATAAACACCGGCTCCATGCGGATCGATCCATACGCGATGTGCGAGCTCGAAACACAGACGGGCACCAAAAGATTGGCGGCCTGACCCTTCTTAGGAACCAGCGATCCGTACGAGATCTGGTAAGGGCCGTTCGTGCTAACCCCGATATCGCCCTCATTCTGCACATAGCCCTCTGGCGTAATGTAGCGCTGTACGTTGTGCGAGTCGATGCCGTACGAGCCCATTCCGATCGACTCGGGCGTGGGGCGTTTCTTAGTCAGCTCGTTTTCGGTCATCACGTACTTGCCGATCATTCGTCGAGCCTCACGGACATACATCTGGTGCGGCCAGTGGCGATTGTCCTTAAACTCATCTTTGGCCAGTCCCCACTTGGCGAACTCGGTGCGGACGTCTTCCGGCACCCGAGGGTCGTTGGCGATAAAGTACAGCCAGCCCTGCTGGTACTCGATGTGTTCCTGGATGATCTGCTTGCGGCGAGCATAGCTCGCTTCCGGATAATCCCAGTTGCGGCCGATGTTGTCGGTGCTGAATGGCCCGTGGTTATTGGTGTCGGTCTTGGCGTTGGGGATCAGGTCGAACTTGCCGAACGTTTCGCGCCAGCCTGCGTTGAACACCCGTAGCAGCAGCTCGTACTCCCTTGGATCGTAAGAGGCCGGCTTCGGGAACGGGACGCGATTGCCTTCCACCTTGGTCAGGCACATGCGAAAGCAGTAGGCCTGAACCTTCTTGTCGCCTTCTCCGTAGATGCCCGGAGGCTCGGGGCTGACACGCGGCAGCACACCGCTCTTGGGGTCCCCTGGCACAAGATAGGGCGAGAGCGGGGTCTTCAACGCGCCGAAATGGTGGCGGTGGTGGAGCACTCCGGTCTGCACGCCGTTCCACTTTTCGCCGTAGGTACCAGTCGATTCGCGGCCGACGTGAAAGTCGACCCCGGCGGCAGCCATCAGGTCGCCTTCATAAGTGGCGTCGATAAACATTTTGCCCGCATAGGTTTTTCGATCGAGGGTGGTGATGGAAACGATGCGGTCGCCTACCTTTCTCACGCCCTTTTCGCGATCCAGCCATGCGTTGCGGACGATCGGGATCTTCGCTTCCTTCATCCACGCCTCGTACACTCGCTCGGCTACGTGGGGTTCGAAGATCCACATCGTGCGGTTCGTTTGGTCGATTGCCTCGGTGCCTTGGCCTTTGTTGCCGAACTTCTCCCGCTTTTCCCAACGCCATGCTTCCGGCTTCTGGTACTCGTTCCAGACGCGATGATAGAACTCACGCGAAAGCCCGCCAATGACGGCCTTGTTTCCTGAGTCGGTCCAACCGAGACCGCTGGCGGTCAGGCCGCCCAGATGCTTTTCCGGACAAACGAGGATGACGCTCTTGTCCATACGCCGCGACTGTACGGCGGCCGTGATCGCGCCCGAAGTGCAGCCGTAGATCACCACATCGTACTCGGCCGGCGCGGCGGCGGCCAAAGTCGCGGCAAGCGCGGGAAGAACATATCTCAACGTGGAAAGCTTCATGGATTCCAGATCCTTACTTTATGCGACCCGGGCCGACTAATGTAGCGGCATCGGTCCACCGCGCATCAAAATCAAAGAGTGGCCATCGTTTCGAATGATCCTGTCCTGCGCATCGTCGATGTTTGCAAGGATTACAACAGTGACGGAGCGCCCGTGCGTGCGTTGGACGGCGTATCGCTGGAGGTCCTCAAGGGAGAATTCGTGTCTCTGGTGGGTCGAAGCGGCTGCGGCAAGTCGACGCTGCTTCATCTGGCCGGTGCGATGGACTTTCCGACTTCAGGTGAGGTTTGGCTCCACAATGCGCTGACTTCCTCGCTCGACGATGCAGGGCTCACGCGCTTGCGGCGCGAACAGGTTGGGTTTGTCTTTCAATCCTTCCAGCTTCTGCCCACATTGAACGTAGCTGAAAACGTCGAACTGCCGCTTTTGCTAGCAGGTAAGACACGCGTACGCGATGCCGCGCTAGAAGCGTTGAAGGAAGTAGAGATTGAAGAATATGCCGCGCGCATGCCGTATCAGCTATCCGGCGGTCAGATGCAGCGCGTGGCGATTGCGCGCGCTCTGGTGCATAAGCCCTCCGTGGTTCTGGCAGACGAGCCGACGGGTAATTTGGACACGGCAACCGGGGACGTGATCTTCGCCTTGTTGCAGCGCGTCGCGGCCAGCGGGCGAGTCGCCGTAGTGATGGCCACTCACAATGCCGAGGCCGCCAATCTGACTGACCGTGTCATTCGCATGCGCGATGGCCGCATCGAATCGGTAGAGCATCCGGCGCCGGCGGCATAAGGTATGCCGTACCTCGCGATCTTTTATCGATTGATCCTGCGGCCCTTGCGCAATGAGCCCGTGCGCGCTTTGCTGACAGCGCTTGCGGTGGGTCTCGGCGTATCGGTGGTGCTAGCAATCGAGATGGCCGGGGAGGCCGCCGCTGGATCGTTCCAGTCCTCGTTGGAGGCACTTGCGGGTAAGGCCGACCTGGAAGTGACAGCGACCGGAGGTGTACCGGCTGAAGCTTTGGCGGCGCTCGCGACAGCTCCATACAACCTCGAGATTCGACCGCGGATGGAAGACTATGCGGCCGTGGTGGGCACGGGCCACACCGTGGCGGTGATCGGGATCGATGTGCTGGCGGACTCGGCTGGACGCGAGGCTTCAGCCGAAGTGAAATCGGTCGGTGGACCCGAATCGGTATGGGTCGGTCCCGAGTTGGGGAAGAAGGCAGGGGACCGGCTGGAGTTGGTGATCGCCGACCGCGTGCGCACGTTCACAGTAGGCGGCGTTCTGCCGAAAGAAGCCGGCGATGCCGTGGTGATGGATCTTTCCGCGGCGGCACGCGCGTTCGATCGTGCGAGCGGCAAACTCGATCGCATACTGATTCGCACACCGAGCGAGGATCGGGATTGGGAGTCGGTCGTGCGAGGGCTGCTTCCCGGCGGGCTGACGGTATCGCGCTTCGGGGCGCGTACGACCGAGAACCGGCGCATGTTGGAGGCGTTCCGGTGGAATCTGCGGGTACTCAGTTACATCGCTCTGATCGTGGGCGCCTTCCTGATCTACAACACGATTTCCGTCTCCGTCGTGCGGCGGCGGCCGGAGATTGGAATCCTTCGCGCGTTGGGAGCCACGCGGTCCGCGGTTGTGGGCGCCTTCTTGTGCGAGGCCGTGTGTTTCGGATTGGCGGGAGCCGTGATCGGGGTCGCGCTCGGGCAAGTGCTGGCGCGCAGCGCAGTGGGCCTGGTAGCCGTTACCGTGCAGTCGCTGTATGTCACCAGCCGGCCATCTGAGATCTCGTTGAGCTTCTTCGCGGTGGCGTTCGCGTTTGTGCTGGCAGTAGGTGTGGCCGTGCTTTCAGCGCTGGCTCCTTCGCTGGAGGCCGCGCAGGTCGCGCCCACGGGAGCGATGGCGCGAGGCAGCCGCGAGCACGGGGTTCGCGTGCGGTCTCTACGACAGCTCGGAATTGCAGCGGTGTTGGGCGGCATGGCGTGGATAGCTTCGCAGCAACCGCCCATAGGCGGCAAGCCGCTCTTCGGGTATGCGGCGGCATTGCTGATGATCGCGGCTGGCGCGTTTGCGATTCCCTCCCTGGTTTCTGTTGCGTGCAACCGCGGAGCCAGATTCCTCGGCCGCATTTTCGGAGTGGAAGCACTGCTGGCGGCGCGAAGTCTGGCTGGTTCGCTGCGCCGCACTTCGGTCCTTGTCGGCGCGTTGACGACTGCCATCGCGATGACAGCGGCGGTGGGGATTATGGTGGGCAGCTTCCGCGAAACGGTGCTGCTGTGGATGGACGATCGTCTGCAAGCCGACCTTTATATGCGGCCGGCGGGCCCCATCTCGCCGGATAGGCATCCGACCATGGCAGCCGATACCGGCGACAAGCTTCGCGCGTTGCCCGAAGTGGAGGCAGTGGATGAATTTCGAGCGTACGCGATCAGCTACAACGGCAAGCCTGTGATGCTCGGCGGCAGTACTGCCCGCATTGTTGCGTCGCGCGCCCGGCGAGCGTTTCTTTCGGGGGCCGACCCTCGCGAAGTATTCAACACGTTGTCCTCAACGCCCGACACTGCGATCGTGAGCGAGCCATTCTCGAACAAGCACGGCACGCGCACCGGCGACACAATTACGCTTGACCTCGGCGGCGCGCCTCGGAAGCTGCGGGTCCTTGACGTGTACCACGATTATTCGAGCGAGCGAGGCTACATCATTGTGGATCGCAAGATGACGCTGCTGAAATACCTGCCCGACCCGGCCGTATCGAGCATCGCCGTGTATCTGAAAGACGGCGTGGCTTTGGAGGACGGACGGCGTGCGGTGCAGTCGGCGCTGGCGGGCCGGAAGGTGATGACGTTTTCCAACCGGTCGCTCCGAGCGGAAGCGATCCGCACCTTCGATCGAACCTTTGCGATCACGTATGCGCTGGAAGGCGTTGCAGTGGTGGTGGCCATCATGGGCATCGCCGGCGCTCTGCTCGCGCTCGTGATCGATCGACGTCGCGAGTTCGCGGTGCTGCGTTTTCTGGGCGGCGCGCGTACACAGGTTCGAAGGCTGGTGATGCTGGAGGCAGGCATCATCGGGCTGCTGGCAAATGCGGCGGGACTCGCGCTGGGAGTATTGCTGTCCCTGCTGCTGATTTACGTCATTAACAAGCAGTCGTTTGGATGGACCATTCAGTTCCACTGGCCGGTAGCGGTGCTGTTGGGCGCTTTGACGATCGTATATGTCGCTACCGTGCTGTGCGCGATCTTCCCGGCCCGCGTGGCGGCGAATCTGCAGCCGATCGAGGTGCTGAATGAGGAGTAGGGTGGGGATAGCGATCGCGTGTCTGGCATGGGCCGGAACGGCCTTCGGCGTGGAGCCGCCTGAGTATCGCAAAGCCCTCCCTGGCTACACATTTCAATTCCCGCGCGATTACTTCGATCATCCCGAGTTCCGCACCGAATGGTGGTATTACACAGGCAATCTTCGTTCGCGCGATGGCAAGCGCTTTGGATACGAACTGACGTTCTTTCGACACGGGGTGGATCGCTCGAAGCGCGAAGCCGCCAATGTTTGGGATGTAAAGGATGTCTGGCTTGCGCACTTCGCCGTCAGCGATATCGATGGCGGCCGATTCCATCATGCCGAGCGCATGAATCGAGCCGGCGCAGGACAGGCTGGGGTCAATGCCGGCCGCGGCCTGGTTTGGAACGGGAACTGGCGCGTTCAGTGGGTGCTGGATCCGCGCGCGACGGGCGGCTTCTCTCAACAGAAGCTGAGCGCGATCGCCAGAGGCTTCCGCATCGATCTCGAATACCGCACGCAGAAGCCGCCCGTGGTTCAAGGCACAGACGGCGTATCGCAGAAATCCGCGGGAGCAGGACGCGCGTCGCACTACGTCTCGCTCACGAGGCTGATTACCAGCGGCGCCGTGGAGATCGCCGGACGCAAGTTCGAGGTGGAAGGCTTGTCGTGGATGGACCACGAGTTCTTCACACATTCGCTCGAATCCAACCAGACCGGCTGGGACTGGTTCAGTCTCCAGTTCAACGACGGCTCCGAGCTGATGTTGTACCGGCTTCGTCGCAAGGATGGATCGGTGGAGCCATACTCATCAGGCACGTACGTTGCGCCGGATGGCAAATCGACACATCTCACCAGCTCACGGTATTCCCTCGAGCCGACGCGGTCGGCCGAACAGATGTGGACGAGCCCGACCACCCAAGGTCGGTACCCGCTGCGATGGAGACTGCGCGTGCCCTCGCTCGGAATTGAGGCCGTCACCACGACGCGGCTCGAACAGCAGGAGATCGTCGGTCGTGCGCCGGCCACTCCCTCGTATTGGGAAGGCGCCGTGGAAGTTCATGGCACTCGCAATGGCCAACCGCTGACAGGTTCAGGTTACCTTGAGATGACCGGCTACGCGGGCGCCGTGAAGATGGACTAGCGCGTCCACAGGCCGGACAACGGAGCGCTCGACGAGATCGAAAACACAATTGTGTTGTTGAACTCGAAGATGCGGCCGTTGCGCTGTCCCAGGAACTGGTTCATATACACGACCTCTGCCTTGAGACTGCCGTGAGCGCGGCCGATGCCCGCCGCCAAGCGATTCTGATCGAACGTGCGCGCGCCGAAGTTGGGCGGGATGCCGAGGAAGATCTCGTCATACACGGGCACGTACCAGCGGTTCGGATTGTCGGGAGAGCCGATCGGCGCTTCGATTCGGACCATGTGCCGGAAGCGATTCTGATACGTCCACGGCTTGTCCGCTGGGTTGACAGGATACTTCACGAAGCGCTGCTCCAGGCGAGGGCGCTGTTGTACCGTGAGACCGCGCGTCCGCCTGGTGTACAGCACTTGCTGGTACAGGCGATGCTCGGGGAAGGCTTTTGCTGCGGGAAAGTCGCCATACGGGTAAGTGCGAGCGTAGGTGTATCCGGAGGTCAACAGTAGATTCGGAGAAAGCCTGTAGTTCAACGCTGGGCGAATCAGGTACTGCTGCCAGTCACTGCCGAGATCGCTTCTGCGCCACTGCGCATCGAAGTGAAATCCCCATCGGCCCCGAACGGCGTGCTCGCCTGAGTAATTTACCCACAGGTGCTTGTTGAAGTCGATGATCTTGGGAAGGGAAGGCTGAGCCTGCGCGTGAAGCGAGTGAGCTCCGTTGAGCAGCAGAGCAGCCATGGCAGCCAGGACAAGGCGCGACCAAACATGATGCATCTCTTCCCCTAAGTTAACCTGCGGATGCATTTCTTCGTTATGATTGAAGAAATGTCTGCGCATGATCTGAGCGACCTTGAATTGTTCGTGCTGCTGGCAGTGCTTCGTGCCGGCGAGAACGCATACGGAGTGTCGATCGCGCGGGAGATTGCGCGCGCTGGCAAGCGATCGGTTGCGCTGGGCACGGTGTACGCGGTACTCGATCGCATGGAAGCTCGCGGATTGGTGATATCAACGTTGGGCGAGGCGACTCCGGCACGCGGCGGCCGGTCCAAGCGGTACTTCAAAGTGACTCGTCAAGGACTCCTGCAGGTGCGTGCCACGCGCGATGCGTTGTCGTCGATGTGGCGGGGGATTGCTCAACTGCAAGGGGGCGCCGCATGAGGCGTGAATGGCATTTGAACGCTGTGCTTTGGCTGCTTGACCGAGCGGGTGTTGAAGATCATGATTGCGGGCCTGTTGTCGGTGACCTGCTGGAGGAATATGACTCGGGTAAGTCTTCCGGGTGGCTGTGGCAGCAGACTCTTGCCTTGTCGGCGTCAGTCGCCTTCAAGGATTTGCGCGCCAACAGATTGCTGGCGGCGCGCGCGGTTTTGACAGCGCTCGTCGTCATCGTCAGCGGAATGTATGTGCGGGCTCTGGTTACACCACATCTATTGTGGGCGGGAGAGCGGACCGGCTTTTGGTTCATCAGTGGCTGCACGTTGATGCTGGCAGGTTGGCTGGTCGGCGTGACACATCGCCACCATCGTCTGGCGACGCTTACGGCGCTGGTATGCTATGCAATCCTCGCCAAGACATGGGTCTATGCATCGCACTTCCGGCATTATTGGACCTTGCCTGGGAACGAAATGCTTCTGCTGCGAGATATCGTGCTGACCGCGATATGTATTTGCTCTATCTTCGTAGGCGCGTTGTTGCCACCGCGGCGGTCGGGCGACGGCTCCTCAGCAGAAACACCGCGCCGGCAGCGAGTACGGGAAGGAGTGTAGCGGGTTCCGGCACTGGATCGGACTGGGCGATCTCTAGCGTCCCGTTCGACACACGCGCCGCGAGCGTTAGCGGAACAGGATTGCCTTGCTCCTCAACGGTCAGGTACAGCGTGGAGTCTATGTAGCGGCCGCCGTTCAGAGCGTAGTTGGCGCCCGTCAGCACATTGTCGAGCGATGCGAACGCCACCGGATAAACGTTCGGACCGGATGCTCCGGAACCTGCGATAGCAAACACGTTTCCGTTGGGTAAGCCCGCCTTATCGTAGGCGAGCAGAATGCCCGAGCCGAGGACATCATTCGCGGTCAGTGATCCAGGCATAGCGGGAAACTGAAGCGAGACGCTGGCGGATACACCGCAATAGGGCGGGTCGCACAGCGTAGCCGATACCGAGTCCTTGATCTGCTTCTGCGCCGCGGCATCGCGGACGTCCTGCACATTGGGCAGGAGGAGTTCAATCAGAACGGTGATAGTCGCAATCACCACCAGCAGTTCGAT
>DASQDN010000170.1:0-4577 GCA_035634155.1 Bryobacteraceae bacterium
ATGACACCGAAGGGCGATCCCGTGCGTGCCTCATAGATGACCGATGTGGACCAGCCGCCAACCAGCCGATCCACTACCGAGTGGCCGGTGCGCAGCGCGCGTCCGGCGCCGAACGGCAGTTCCCATGTCGCGCTTCCGATGAAGCGATGGGCAATGTGATTGCCGGACAAGCCGCGATCGGCGCGCCGGTCGTAGTAGTTAGCGAATGCATTATCGCCGGCGTTGCCTCCGATTTCGTCACGCGACTCTACGTCGTCGATGGCCTTCGACCACGTGTAGTTCGCATTGAACTGCAGGCCGGAAGAGAAGCGCTTATCCACACGGATATTCAGTCCGTGGTAGTTGGAATTGCCAATGGTGGGGGCGATCACGCGCACGTCTGAGAACTGCGGGAAGGGTCTTCTGGCTTGGACGTTCCCAGGACCGACTAGACCCGGCTCTACCTGGTTGATGCTGCGCGATCCGGGGGCGGTCAGCTTGTGGCCCAGGGTGCTGAGATAAGCAACCTCAAGCACTGCATTGCCTGGGAGCTGGCGCTGGACGTTGAGGTTGAAGTTGTAGAGGTATGGAACGGCTCGGCCATTGGGCTCAAAGAACTCCACGGCAAGGGTGGGATTCTGGCCAGCCACAGCGGCTCCGTAGCCGGGCGCCAGCAGCGCCTCGGATGGAGAGGATGCCGGCGGAAGGCCGTCGCGCAGCAGAAAGGCGGCGGTGCGGCCCCCGTCTGGTGAGACCACGTCGCTGCGGACGCTGAAGCCCAGGTTCGCGAGGATCGGCGTCGCTTGGTCGTACTGGCCGACGTAGAGAACGCCTGTGCCGCCGCGGATCACCCATTTGTCGGTCGGGCTGTATGCAAAGCCTACGCGAGGGCCGAAGTTGTTCTTGTCGAAGTTGTGCGCATAGTCGCTGAGTCCATTGCGGCCCGACCAGGTAATCACGCCGGGTGTGTTGCTCACCGGATTAACTGACAACCGGTCGAACGAGTTTTGGCGATTGTCTTCGAGTTCCCGACGCGGCGTATCGATGTCCCAGCGCAGGCCGAGGTTCAGAGTCAGCTTCGGAGTTACCTTCCAATCGGTCTGCACGAAGGCGCCGAAAGCGTTGGCGCGTGTGGTGAGGAGCAGCGCTTCGGCACGGGAGCCGCTGAGCGCCCATCCGGTGAGAAGGGAAGCCAGCGCATCTCCGGTGGCTGCTTGGTTGAAACCGAAGACGCCTCCTCCGGTTCCCGACCAGCGGTCGGTGTTGGTGGAGCGGCGGAACTCGGCGCCGTACTTGATGGTGTGCGCGCCTTTGATGGTAGTGACTGACGCGGTGTAGTGGTCGCCGCGAATAGGCACTTGGAGCCGCTCGTGATTGCCGGTGCCGAAGCCGGTCAGGCCGGGAATGTTGATTTGCGGGAAGAAGCGCGAGTTTGTGCCGAGTATTCCGAGGCGCTCGGCGAGACCGAGGTCTGTGCCACCCGATTGCGCGTTGGCTTTGCGGCGGTCATAGGAGTAGCGGGCTTCAAGTGTGGAGATCGGCGAGAATGTGTGCTGCCATGTGGCTGACCAACTGTAGAAGCTAGTGTCGTTCTTTGAATGGAAGGTGTCCACGCCTGGCGTGGAAAACACGGGTGAGTTGATGGTGTCGCTGTCGCTCGCGAGGAAGCGGCCGTAGATGCGGTCGTTCGTCGAGAAGGCGTGGTCGAGCCTAGCGACACCTACGTTGGTGGTAGTGCGGATCGGCTGGTTTGCTCGGAAGTTGTTGTTGCGGCTGGCCGCTCCCGCCACGTTGGGCGCCGGGTACAGACTGGCGATCGCGAGACCCACGCGATCGAGCCGGTTTTCGGGAATGATGTTGTTCGGAAACGGAGCGTTGGTGATTGGGTCGCGCACGATGGTGGATTGGCCCGAGAAGTCGCCGCGTGTTTCTGCGATGGAAGGGACGCTGGCGAGCACCGTCTGCTGGCGGCGGACGAGCAGGCCTTCATAGTTCACGAAGAAGAAGGTCTTGTCCTTTCGAATTGGCCCGCCAAGGCTGCCGCCGAACTGGTTGTAACGAAGCACCGGCTTTGAGGCAGAGAAGAAGTTGCGGGCATCGAGCTTGTCGTTTCTCAGGAACTCGTATAGGGAACCGTGAAGTTCGTTAGTGCCGGACTTAGTGGTCATTTGGACATAGCCGCCACCGGATCGTCCAAGCTCGGCTTTGTAGTTGCTGATCTCGACGTTCATTTCTTCGAGCGATTCGACAGGCGGATCGTAGACCAGCGTGGCGACACCGAGGAGAATGTTCTGAGCGCTGCCTCCATCGATGGTCCACATGGCGTTATTGCCGCGACCGCCGGCCATGGCGAAGTTCGATCCACTGCCGTTCTGCACGACGAAGCCGTTCAGGCGCGCGAGTTGCGCGGCGCGACGATCGATCAGCGGCATGCTCGCGATGGTGCTGTTGCGGACCACGGAGCCCACCGAAGACGTATCCGTGCTGAGCAGCGGAGCGGCCGCTTCTACGGTGATCGTCTCGGCGACTTCACCGACTTCGAGTGCGAGGTCGACGCGGAGCGCTGCGCCTGTTTCGAGTCGAAGGCCGGTGCGCCGGAATTGTTTGAATCCCGCAGCTTCGGCAGTGAGTTCGTAATCACCGGGTTTGATGAGAGGGATCGTGTATAGCCCGTTTGCCGTGGTGGCGGAAGAGAATATCTCACCCGTGTTGACGTTGGTCGCCTTGACCATCGCTTTCTCCACAACCGCGCCGCTAGCGTCGTTCACCGCTCCCGAAAGTGTGGCCGATTGTTGGGCCAATGCGGACGTGGCCGCCCAAACGAAGAGTATCGTTTTATGAATCTTGGAATGCACGCAGTTCTCCTCACGCGACTGCCGGATGTGGCGCCGCAAAGAATTCAGAAAAGGGTCTTAATCCAACACCGCATCCGGGCGGTGAATGGACAGGGCGACCGTTCTGGGGAAGGACCCGTGCGAGGAACGGAGACCGAAGAGGTGTCTAGAGCGAGGGGTTTGAGGGACAACAACAGGTGAAGTTTGTCATACTCTACTTACTTGATAGAGAATATGATGTTGCTGGTCACATTGTCAAGATCCGGTTTGGAGTTTTACGGTTTTAAATGTGGGCAGGAGGCAATTCAGGCTCCCACCTGCAGCGGAGGATTGCTGTCTGTGTGTGTCGGGTACGTTTTGAGGGAAGGCGGCGGGATGCGCGATAAATAAGAGTGAGGAAGGCGATGCGACAGTTAATTTACACGATGCATTTCCGGGGGCAGGCCTCTCCCTCAGCCGAGCATCCGAAGGTGTTGCGGACGGCCAGTAGCGGAACCAGTTGCACGCTGGAGACGGTGGTGAATTCGGCAGGCGTGGAAACGACGCTTCATCCCGCGGCCGGCGATCTCGCGTTTCTTGAATCGGAAGTGCGCCTGGCCGGCGGCGATGCCTTTGAAGGTCAGGGAGTTCTCACCTTCGGCGATGAGGGCGAGCACGAACTGCGATTCGCTACCGTGCATCCGGGGCATTTAGGTCCCACCGGCGTTTCGGGGCTGATGGCGGGCAGCGTAAGCTGGCACGTCAAGGGTGGCACCGGACGCTTCGAATCGGCCACTGGCCTGATTACGTCCACGTTCACCTTGAGCGACTCGGGCGACGTGAGTGAATACCAGTGCGGCCTGATCTTCCTTGCTGATTAGAAGTCGTTTCGTCTAAAAGGCCGTGCCGAGTCTTCCCCTTGTGAAGGCGAGGCAGTGTGTTTACGGGAGCTACTCGGGTGGCCAGAGTTCGCGTTTGCAGGGATGGTCCCAAGCAGGATCAAGGGAATCGCTTCAGCCATCAGTTGCCGGCTGAAGCGGGCCGTGCTTGCCCCGAGGGATATCCGCATCAGGATTTCTTTTGCTCGACCATTTGCTCTCACCATCATAAGGACGGCGAGATTCAGGCAACCGATCGCGAGCAGGCAACTCACCGCCGCGGTCAGCATTAGCAAGGTCGGCCGGATGGAGGCGGTCTGGCTTGCCGACAAGCTTAGGATTTGTGCCGTGATCTTCTGGTCACCGGCCAGATAGGCCGTGGGATGCTCGCGCACAGTCCATTCATCACCTGCTCCGAGTTCGGCTTGCGCTTGCTTCGGTGTGGAGGACGATTTCAGACGGCCCGTGCACAGGAATCCATAGTTGGCCCCGTGCCTCATCTGGCTTGCTGGAGAGAATAGAGGACTCCAGAGTTCAAACGTTGCATCGGGCCACGCGAACGCGGGCGGCATCACTCCGACGACCTCATGAGGGACCCCGTTCAGGTGAAGCTTGCGTCCAATGATTCCCTTATCTCCTCCAAAGCGCCTGATCCACAAGCGATGGCTCAGCAGTAAGACTTTCGCGTCCGAGCATAGGCGGCGTGCCGAGCACTCGCGGCAAATTGAACGTGGTACTGGCGCCCTGCAGACGAGCCGGTGTGCCCACTCCCGTTAAGTTGAAGTGGGCAACCGGCCGTGTCAACGCGAGATCTTCCAAGTGATCGCAGTCGCTTCCGCCAGTGAGAGCGGGCAACCTCAGCAGCATCGCCACAGCCGCCAGATCGCGCAGTCCCATCATGATTGGC
>DASQDN010000171.1:0-9272 GCA_035634155.1 Bryobacteraceae bacterium
GCCAGGAGCGGAAAACTTCTCAAGCGGCGGCAGCGGCTCAGGATCGTCAGAACCAAACAACTTCATCAGGCCGGTGACAAGGGGGCCTACCCCGGTCATCATCGCTGCCGTCCGAAGCGCCGTCTCACCCAAACCCCTTTCCTGCGATGAAGCACTGTTTGAAGGCTTTCTAGACAGACCCTCCGTGTTGAGCGCCGCGCTCGTGGCGGCATCCACCAACTGTTTGGCGCCGATCGCGATGGCTTCGGGGCCAGACTCTGCGCCGCGGCTGGAATTTAGTGGCGCTACAGAGGCCGTCAGTGCAGCAGTTAGCGCATCGACGCCGCTCGTCTGGCCTTCGTACACTGCCGCTTGAATGAGTTTTTCCAAGTCACTATTCATGCGATCTCTCCTTTGCGATCAGTTGTTCTAGCAAGCAAAATGCATCCACCGAGCGCGCCGCTAGATGGTTGAGGTTGCCGAAGTCGCCAAACATTCGTCGTGTCTGGTATTCCTCGATCAAAGCTTGGCTTTCGCCGCTGATCACGGACTTCGGGCATGAGGAGACAGCAACGCCGTTCCTCACCCACACCGGCGTCGCGCCGGGTGTCGGCTCCGCGCCTAGCCAGGCGCACCTGCGCTTTTTGTCCAGACCCTGACGTCGACACGTGTCGCACCTCCACGCGGCCTGGTTCGCGAAAAGGAAATGGAAGGCGACAGTTAGTTTTTTCTTTCTTCTTCCGTCAGCCCGCACTCACGCTTGACAGCGTCGATGATTTCCCGGCACAGAGGCTCTGGACCGCACAGGGCAAGACTCTCGGGCTGCGCGGCGCGGCCATCGAGTTCCAATCCATCGATCGAGATGAGGCCCCACGATAGGTAAAGCTCGTCGACTGCCGCTGCCGTCAAGCTTGCCTGCAGCCGGTCGTCAATGCCGGATCCAGCCCGCTCGAACTCATGTTGCCCGACAAGCTGTCTTAGCCGACGCATCAACTCGATCCGACGACCAAAACTCATCCGCGCAACAGTGAACTGAACGCCTTCGCACACGGTAGACATCAACGTTCTTGTGCTTTCGTACGTCATACCAGTCATCCGAAGGCAACCACTAACTCGTCATCCGCCGCGCCTTGCGCCCGCGCGCCGGAGAATTTCCATCGCAGTCGCGTCTCACCGTCATCGAACTGAGGTGTCTCAGCGACGACGCTCTTCGCGTACGCGCCGAATAGCTGCCCACTCTGCTCGCCTAACTGCAACATCGCCGAGATAGGCGAACGCTGTTTGGCCGCGGCGTACAACGCCTTCGTCGCATCGTCATCCGTCGCGTACAGCTCGAAGTCGAAGCTCACCTTTCGCACCCCGGCAGACACGCAGCGGATCAACCGGCTGCCGAACTCGCGATTCCGCACATCAATGCCGTTATCCAGCGACACTTCGGCGGCAGTGAGGGTGTAAAACCGCTCCGGTGTCACGCCCAGCCACACTTGCCCCATATGGCCCGGAACGATGGAGTAATCAAATGCCTCAGCTTCGGGTTCGGCTGGGAACGACGTCAGTTGCCCCTGCCCTGCCTCAAAGGTCAAACTGTCGACTAACTCCTGAGCTGGACCCGAGAAGTGGAATTCGTGGTAATCGGCGTTCACCAGAACTTTCATCTTGTCGACGAGCGCACCACAAATCAGCCTCTGCACGGCTTCCTCCGGCGACCAGTAATCGAAGATGCTGACGCCGGGCAGCTTCTTACCCAGCGAGTAAGTGATCGCAGCGCCCGTCGATGAGCCCGCGTCGGGAGCCGCACGAAGCGGTGCGTTCAGTTCGACTGATGACGCATCCAACACGGACGCGACGAACCTTAGCTCGCCGTCGAAAGACACCGCTTGTCCGGCGCTGAGCCCGTGAGATCCCGCGAAGACGAGTTGAGTTGTGCTGGAGCCCGCTGCGAGTACACCGCCGGCGTGCAGTCGTGGCGCAGAGCCCATAGCTGCGCGAAACAACGGCCCATAACTAGGAGCATCATGCGAATCGCTCCATGACGTCAGGTACGTACGGAGCTGATACTCTGTGTTGCGGCGAAGGCCGGTGGGCAATCCGGCGAAGCTGCGTCCGCCTACTTTGTCACGGCGTTGAGGCTGCTCCGTCGTGTGCTTGATTGCGAGCTTTAAAGCCGGGATGCGGTTCTTCGCGTCAATTGTCGGTGTTTGGCCGTAACTCACTTCGGAGCCGGCGTAGAACCTGTTTTCGTTTGTTGCAATGTGACATGACATAAGTTGACTTACTCCATACTTCCGTTGACGGTCAGTTCTACTTTTGCCGACTGCAGAAACCCACGGCCGCCGCGCTTGACTGGGCCGTACTGGATCGTGTAGCCACCCGTGTAGAAGACACCCGGCGCCCAATGTCCGCGTTTGCTATCCAAAAGATCAGTAACTACTTCGGCGTAGGTCTGCAGCACCTTCTGAAGCTGATCCATATGTTCGTGTGATACCCGGATTTCAACCACTAGGTCGGCCGTTCCGGAGAACCGCCGAAACTTCTCACGCAGTTCATTTACGACCTTTTCGCAGAACACATGGACGCTGGGATATCTCACACCGGACGTCTTCTCCGCGATATCCGCCGCCACATGGCGCTGCAGAATGTCGCTCGCCAGTAGTGTCGGGAGGCCGGATCCGGCATCGCGGCTGATTTCATCGATGCGCTCGAGCAAACCATTAGCGCCTGTCAGAAGACCGTATAAAGCGGATACGGCGACCGTACTGATGTTTGCCATAACTATCTCCTGAGCATCTGCGCACTTTGTCGCACGTAGTAGTCGGGGCCGGACGCCTCCGGTCCATCTAATTCCGAGCGCAATGGATTCGCCTGAATCCAGGTCGCTTCCTGAATGGGGGCCTCATTCTGCCGCAGCGGAATGCCATCCGCAGCGCTGATGAACACGTGCCATCCAGCCATGTTCTCCGGGTAACTGCGGGGTGTCACCGCCAACCCTCCACCGGTGCACTCCACCGCGACGGCATCGCTCCGCTCGCCGACGTTGCCTGCCACGTGCTGCCAGGCGATCTGCACGCGATAAACGCCGACATTTAGTCCACCCTCGAAGGTGCACTCCACTGCCGGCTTGTCCGCGCGACGCACAGCGGTTCGCGCGATACCTACTCCGTTTTGTAAAAATCGACGGAAGCTGCGTTCGCTCATGTGCCGAAAGTCCTTGGCTCGACCCAGGTAGCGGTCGTTCAGGTTTCGGTTATATGCGTCGCCATACACGGCGGCGAGCGTCTGTACAGCGAGCAGGTCCCGCAGTTCATCCGTCACCACAACCCGGTCGAGCGAGATCGGCGCCTCGCGATTCGTCAGATATGACGCCAGTTCATACCCGACGGCACGCTGGGAGAGGGCGAGCTTTGAGCTCAGTTCAATCGACTCGGTGCTGGCAACCTCCAGGACGTAGTTGTCGTGATCGCGGAGATCCTGCATCGTAAGGATGATTCCGTCCGTAAAGAGCATTGATTACTCCTTGCCGGGCTTGGGCTTGGCTTGGCGCGACAAGTGATCGGTAACTACGGTGAGTTGAATCTTGCCTGCCAGACGCTCTTCTTCCGCAGCCGTCAATGCTTCCAACGCGTTCTTATAGAAGGTCGCGCGTTCGGTGTCATCTGCGAGCCGAACCTTCCCGTCCACAATCATCTGAGCAGCAGATGCGCGGCTAACTTCCGTCATGCATCCCGCCTTGCCGCCCTCCGGCGTCTCTAGGCTGATCACCACCACAAACGGGTCCTTGATGTTCCGCTCGATTTCTCTCATCTTCTGGAAGTACACTCGAATATCCATTTGCCTCGTCTCCTTTAGGAAAGTGAGCCCCGGCACCGAACCGGGGCCCTTCGGAACTAGCTCCGGACCTGAACACCGTGGTTGTTGCGAAGCACAGCTGCGCCGTAAAGGACGTCAACTGTGAACTGCTGAGCCAGCGTGTTCGGCGCGTAGCTCATCAACACACGAACGCCGAAGTTGCCCATCTCGGCGTACTCGGCAATGGCGCCGGTGCCCGGAAGGGGTTGCGGGAGGCGGCGCGTCACTAAGCCGATCGCGTTGCGCGAGAAGGCCATGTTTTGCGTCGTCACAGGGGTAACGCCCGTCTTCGGTACGAACTGCGAGCGGAAAACGTAGAAGTCTTTGATCTTCCCGACGTTGCCGTCCACCAAAGCCCGCAGACCCGCTTCGCCGGCGCTGCTGAACTCACTGAAGCGAGGGATCTGGCGAAGCTGCGAGTACGCGTTACCGTCCACCACCAGGTACTTCGGCTGGCTCGCCGGCACCTTCGCGTTGAACAGAGCCGTTTCCGCGGCGTCAATCGCGTTTTCCGTGAGTGCCGAACCGCCCACACCCACCGGCGTATTGGCGGTGAACTGCGAGTACAGACCTAAAAGATCCGACTCGATCTTCTCGGCGAGTGCGATCACGGCCGGCTGCATGTACAGTTTCAGCAGGTCAGGCACAGCGAGAATCTTGGTCACGTCCGGGATCTGGAACGTTGCTTCAGCGTGGGTGTTGAGAACGATCGAAGCGTTGCCGACATTCGGGCTCTGCGCCACAACCGAGCCACCCTCCGCGATGTTGTTCGCGACCAGCGTCGGAGGAATCGGAACATTGACCGTGTCGCCGGCCTGGGCCAGAGTCGGTTCAAAGTCGCGATTCACCAGGTTACCCATGACCAGGTTGCCCATCAGAGCGGGAAGCGCGTCCACTGCCACGAGCTTCACGATTGCGTTCGCCAAATTGGCGGAAGTAATAATTGCCATCTGTTTTCTCTCCTAATTCTTTTCACTTACGAATCTGCAGCCCTAAGACACACGTCTACTTACAAACCGGCGATGTAAGTTTTCAGCTGTGCTTTGGGACTACGTCAGGTGCTACTTCTGCTAGATCCCGCGAATCGTCTGGTTAGCGATTCGCGCGATTTCCTGCCGGACCTTGTCCAGGTCTTCCGCGCTCATTCCTGGCCGGATCTTGTCAAGGTCAACCGAGCTCGTTGTAATCGGCGCCTTGTGCCCCGATCCTGCCCCCGAACCGCCATGAATGCGACCGGGCAGCAGTTCCGGATTCTCATTGAGGAACCCCGTAAGGTAGTCCCGCATCCCCACTTCGCCGTTGTCCGTACGCGCCACCAGGCGTCCATCGGTGGTGCGTTGGATGTCTTCCTTGACCGCCTTGAACGCAAGGTCGACCTTGGTGACGCCCAACCGCTGCAGTTCCGCCCGAATCACTGATGCGCGCTCCATCTCCTCCGCCATTTCACGGCTGCGACGGTTTTCATCCACCAGTTCGTTCAGACGCCGTTCGAGTTGTTCCCGGCGTTTGCGTTCTTCAACCAACTCCACCTTGTAAGCGGGTTCGGTCTTAGACTGCTCCATACGCACATACTCGTCGAGTGCGTTTCGGACAATGCTGCGAACATCAACTTTGTCGTCTGTCTGCGTCCCGTCTTTCTGAGTGTGTTCTTCCATAGTCTCCTCTCCCAAACGGTCAACTCCGTTCGAAGCTTTCATCGATCTCCGTAGAGATCCGGTCCTTCACTTCCTGGCGTACGTCGCACAGGTACTTGTAGGCCAGGCGTTTTAGCACCTGCCGTTTCAGCGTCGGCGACTCGATCCCTAGCGACAGCAGCCGCTCGGCATCTTGCAAATCCGTGCTGAAATCTCGAATATCGAAGTCATCCAACCCGGAGACATCGATTTGTAGATCGTCGCAACGCGCCGACTGAACAGCCCGCATTACGCGCTTCATGGTGTCCTTCACTGCGTCGCCATAAGCGCGCAGCACCTCTTGAGTAATTGCGAAGTCACGCAACTTACTAAGTCCGGACTGCGCCGATGCCGGGCTCGCGCTCCCCGTCGCCTGAATCATCAGGAAGCACACGCGATAGATCTCTTCTTGCAACCGCGTGAGGTTCTCCGATGCGATCCGATATACGTGACCCTCAGGCTCGGTCCATCCAAATCGGTCACCGGGACCAAGTTGGATGTAATAAGCTTCACCGACGATCTGGTTCCACGGCCGCTCGCTGTAGATCACCGGCGTAGCAAACAGCCCCATCGTCAAGGCCCATGAAAGCGCGTTCGACTTATTGAAGTGCTCTAACTGCAGGAGCCCCGCTTTATTCATCAGCCACAATCCGTCGCTGACCTTCAGCTCGAACAACGGGACACGCTGCTGGCCGGCGAGCGCATGCAAACCTTCATCCACCAGCTCAATTGCCGCATCACGAGCAGCACCCCTTCGATACACGCGGTATCGTGTGCGGTCGTAGTAGCGCCACAAAGTCTCTTTCTCGAACTGCGGTTCGTCCGGGCTAGCCTTCCGCAGATACTCGGTGCGCAGCACAATCCACTCAAAGTTGCCGCGCGTGTCGAGGCTCCAATTGATCAGACTCTCTGCCGGGTAATCCACCAGATATGCGCGCGAAGCACCCACCAAGTCTTCCTCGGCACGGGTACCTGTCGCTATGTGGCACTTCGGAAAGTCCACGAGTGTATACGCCACGCCACAAACGAGCGCCTCGATAAGTTGCTTCCGGAAGAAGTCACTTAGTGTTGTCCCCTTCAGGTCGCAGTCATCGGCGAACTCGTTGAAGAACTTCCGTCCGCCTTCACCGGCTCCCTCGATATGCAGTTCGGGTTCGCGGCGGAACAGCGTCGCTGCATACCAGTCGATGATGGATCCCGCGTAGTTCTCATAGAACACCTTGCTCAGCCGTTCGCCGTAAACATCGGCGGGCTCTTTCTGCCGCGGCGTCAGATATTCGGAGGCGTGCTCTTTCAATTGCTCGCCCCCGACGTAAAGGTCCCGGTACCGCCGCCACATTGCCTTGCGGCCGACATACTCCGGGTGCTCCAGGTTGATGTTCTGCACCTATCTCTCTCCTTAAAAAAGCCTGTGCGGCTGTTCGCCGTATTGCACCGATGAGCGTGTCTCCTGCCATACCAGGTAGCCAAGAGCGTCCGATAAATGCGTTCGCTTCGAGTCGCGCTCCTTGTCGATCTGCGTCGTGCCTGCCTTCCACACGACCTCATCGAAATCCTTGATCAATTCCTTGCATTGCGGAGCGATTCGCATTTGTACGTCACCACTCGCGTTCCGCAGTTTCGCGTTCACCATCAGCACCCGGTCGCGAACCGCCGGGTTTGCTTTGGGCACTCGGTAGTCGATCAGGCGCAGCGGAGTGCGCAGAAAGAACTCCCGCATCATCTGGTAGTCTGTCGTGCCGGTAGTCTTCAGACTATTGCCCGAGGCATCGCCGTACACCACCAAACCGCTCCCCATGTACCGGCTGAAGCGCTGATAAAATTCCTCGCACGCCTGGTAAGTACTCACCCGGTGCATCACGATCTCATCCAGAACGTGGATCGTTTCAGCCTGCCTCTGAGCCACAATCGAGCACATCGGATCAACGTTGAAATCGACTGCCCACAACAGCGGAAGCCCAAGTTCTATACGCAGCTCACTCACATTCGCTGTTCGCGAGAACGCGTGGTACACAAGTCCGCTATCCGCTGCCAGATACTCGCCAAGCACCTCTTGGCGGAAGAACTTCTCGTCATAGCTCGATTTCAGCCGCTCGTAAAAGTCTGGAATCTGGTCCAAAATGTAGCGGTTCTCAAACGGCTTTGCCTGGATGACTTCGTAACCCGCGATCGGGTTCGCCAGGAACCGCCGGTGCACCCAGTCATGGCCCTTGGGCGTCCACACCGCGAAGCCGGCTAATCGCTTCGCAAGAGGGTCGCGCAAACGGCCTTCAAGCCGCAGCCACGCCTCTTCGGCTGTATACGTCAACTCATCCACACCGAACCATGCCAAGTTCGTCCCTCGGAGACGTTCGAAGTCATCCAGCGACCGCAGCAGAATGCGCGATCGCGTGTCCTTCATCGTCAGAACGAACTCACTCTTATTCAGTTCAAACGGAATCTTATTCGATTCCAGAATCTCGGTCAGCGCAATCAACGTCGCGTCTCGCAGCATCGGGTAGGTGGGCGCGCCAATGAATCCGGTACGTCCCGGGTTCAGGTACGAAAGCTTGATCGCCTCATGACACAGCGCCGCACTCTTGCCCGACCCAATCGAGCCTGAGTACCCTTTAAACCTTGCTGCGGACCGATGAAATGCTTTCTGCGACGTAAGCGGCGAATACTTTATTTGCCGGAGTCGCTTGTTGCCAGTGAATCGGTCCATGTGACCTCAATGTCGCGCGGTGCTTCGCCTTCCAAATCTTCATGCAACTGCAGCAGCCGCACGTAATCTCCAACGGTGAACTTAAAGTCAGCGTTGAGTTTTTCCTCCATTTTCTGGAGCATCTTCTCGATCGTTCTCACCGGGTCTTTTTGCCGGCTGGGCTGTTTGCTCCTCATCACTCCTCCGAAAAAAATGAGAGCCGAGGCTTCTCGCCCCGGCTCTCTCAGGAACCACGCACCATTTGCCAAAAGCGAAGCAGCCTGCCAACGTTTGGCCGCTTCGCCTTACCTGACTCAACATTAGCAAGCGAGTTCGAACAAACCCGCAAACCAAAATTGCAAATCGTTGAAAATAAGCTGAATAAACTTTTTGAAAACGAGCGAACGCCTTTTTTGGCTATCGGATTTCCACCGAAATCACTACCCCGACGGTCCCGTACGTCCGGTGAACTTCGGGCCGGTACTCTACCAGCACCGGCCTCGGCGCGGAAGGACCGCACTCGAGTTGCAGGTGCGCCGACCCCGCGCCGTGCAAGCGAACCGAGGCGGCATCCCGCACCAGCAGAAGAACCCGGTCATTCTTGGCTGTCACATGGAGTCGAGCCTGAGCGCCTAAGCAATCCACCTGCGAGAGCATGCCGGCTACGCGTGTGTTCACCGAAGTTGCAGCACTTTGCGTTTCCTTCTTAGGCTCTGGCGCAAGCACAATCTTGTCAGCATCTGAATCAATCAGATCTAGCAGTGCGTCGATACGCGATATTTCCTCGGGCCCACTTGCGCCGCGGCGCGCCGCTTTCGCCGCCGACCGAGCAGCATTCTTGTCACCCGCCTTGTGATGCGCTACCGCTAGGCTCTCCAAAACGCTCACGCGCCCGGGCTGGAGTTCAGCAGCGCGTTTAAGGTGACGAATCGCATCGGGAAGCCGCTCCGCCTGAAGGTGCAAGTGGCCCAGGTAATTATGGCCGTCGAAGAAGCTCTCGTCCAAGGTGACCGCGCGCGTCAGGTGCTGAACTACGACGGCCTCCGGTTCGCCCACTTCTCTGAGCACAAGCGCGTAATCGTAAAACGTTC
>DASQDN010000172.1:0-10952 GCA_035634155.1 Bryobacteraceae bacterium
TTGTCCAAGCCACAAATGGACGTCGGTTCCGCAGATGCCGGCCATGGCCACACGGACGACCGCTTCACCAGGCCCTGCTACCGGGTCTGGATATTCGCGCACCTCCAGCGGCGCTTGAAATTCACGCATGACCGCGGCGCGAACGCTCATCGTTGTGGCCTCGCGCAATAGTCAAATAAGAGCTGCCATTCAGCAAGCTGAACCGTCATCGCGATCTCCTCTTCGTTGGATCCGGGCTTCCGCCGCGCGGATTCGCAATAATCGATGAATGCGAACGGGTCCCAGCCCTCGGCCACAGCATAACCGGCCTTAGCGGCAGCAGCGCGCAGGGCCGGGAAGACAGCATGTTGACCGACGCGCCGGAACCAGTATCCGGCGTTTGCGGCGTCCGGTTCCTGCCGGTGAAGGATGCCATGCCAAAAGCTCCCTTCAGCGCTTGAGATGTCCTGCGCGATCGTGTGCGCCGTGTCGTACTCGCAGAAGTATAGGTATAGGCCGGCGAGAGCGGCCTCAGGATGCGGCGCTTCAGCGAACAAATCGGTGGCCTTACGGCCGGCGATCGCATCCACTGCCGCACGTACAACCAACCCATTCGCCAGCGGCATCGCCCGAGCCCCGTCACCGTGCCGCGCAAGAATTGCACGTACATCGGCGCTATAGCCATGGATGTCGAAAGCCATCGAAGCTATTGTGGCAGACGTAGTAAACAGACGTCTCAGGAATCTGGGATAATCTTACCTCCTGCCTCGTCCGCCCAATCCCGCATCCGGAGACACGCAATGAAGCTAATCTCGTCCGCTGCAGCCGCTACGCTGGTTCTGACCATTTCCGTCGCGGTTGTCCATGCGCAACCACGAGTTGACCAGCTTCAGAACAATTACAGCTATCTTCTGCCGAGTAACCCGAGTTACGGGATTGCGCAGGGGTCTATCTTCATCATCAAGGGAGCCAACCTCGCGAGCACAACCACGGGACTGCAGAACGTTCCATTGAAAACGAACTTGGAAGGCGTCACTGCGCGAGTAACTGTCAATGGCACGTCTACCGACGTGATCTGGTATTACGTCACGCCGAACCAGCTCGGCGGCATTCTTCCGTCGAACACGCCCGTAGGCGTCGGCACTCTCACCGTATCCAACAGCAGCGGCACTAGCGCGCCTGCGCCAATCCGGGTCGTGCAAAGCGCTTTCGGCACACTGACCCTCGACGGTTCTGGAACGGGGGCGGCTGCCGTTTTCGATGCAAACTATGCATTCCTGTCCGGCACGAACTCAGCCAAACCCGGGGACGTCATCGTGCTCTTTGGCACCGGCGCAGGTCCTGGCGCCGGTGACGAGACAACGGAGCAGCAGCAGGTGAATCTTACCGCTGTGCCGGTCACGGTGCAGATAGGCGGAGTGACAGCACAAGTGCTCTATCACGGCCGAACCATCTATCCCGGGTTGGATCAGATGAACGTCGTTGTACCCACGGGCGTGCCCTATGGCTGCTCAGTGGGAGTGAGCGTCAGATCGGGCGCATACGACAGTAATCCCACGACCATTCCTGTCGCGGCGAATGGAGGCACATGTGTGTCGACCATCAACCCGAGTGACAATCTCACCATCAGCCAGACTGAGATCGACGCATGGCTCGCCGCCGGCGCATTCCGCACCGGTTCGGTCGGACTAACCCGCCAATGGAGCTACGCCATCACCGACAGCCCGACGGGTGGAGCGCTCGGCAGTTCACTTACTAAGAGCGACATCCTGTCTGCTGGGTTCAATCGGGTGGCGGGCGCCGACCTGCCGCGACTCTTCAACTCGCAGATTGCGCCGCCCACAGCCGGAGCTTGCACCGTTTACGTCGGCACGATTGTGAATCCGTTTCCGAATCTGACCTACACCAGTCTTGACGCCGGCGCGTTCGTCACGGTCTCCGGCGCCGCAGATACGCAGACGGCGCCAAGGGAGCGAAACTCGGTTGGGCAGATTGGCTATGCCAAGACGCTCAGCGAAACGGGCACCTACCTCCAGCCCGGACGCTATACGCTGTCCGGACCCGGCGGACCGGATGTGGGAAGCTTCTCCGGTTCGATCGAAATTGCGCCGGACCTCGTATGGACAAACCGCGCGAGCCTCACGACGGTCGACCGCGCTCAGCCACTGACGCTGACTTGGTCCGGTGGCGAGCCCACAACTCTGGTGACAATCTCCGCGACGAGCACGGTAATTCAGGGAACCAGCGTCTCGTCAACCAGCGTCCAGTGCTACGCAAGGAACACAGACCGGCAGTTCACGGTTCCTGTCTCCATCCTCAGCCAGTTGCCACCGAGCGGCCGCACGGCGGCGGGCAGCGTCAGTTTCCTGATACGCGGCAGCCTCGCCATCGCCAGTGTGGGGAAAGGCGCTCGCGTAACGGCCACGGGCATTGACTATCTCACGCTCGGCAACCAATGGGGCATTGCCCAGAGCACCGAATACAAATGAACGTTTTTACTATAGAATGTTTAACAGCCTTCTATGAGCGTGTATCGAATTCACCGGCTGAAAGAGTCGACGCGCCAGCAGTTTCGGTGGGCGCCGCACACGATCGGCATCACCAATGCCAAGCCCAAGGACTACGAGCCGGGAATTACCGTGGAAGCGCCCACGCCTTATGCCGTCTGGATTCAGCTCAAGGATTCTCAGGAGCCGCTTCAGGTGGGCGATATACTGGAATCCGAGAGCGGTGAACTCCGCATCTACAAGTACGTTGGGTTTGAAGAGGCGCAGTGGTTTGTTCCCGAAGTGAAGCCGGTGGCCGAAGCTTCTCCAGCCGTTTCGCCGGCCGAGCCCGCGACCACGACGCGAGTGATGTAGCTGTGCCACTTCTATGCAGGAGTAGTGTCCATGCAACGCGATCCGACTGCGGATCGAATTAACTCATACGCTCTCGTCAGCTACATACCAGGTCGCCTCGGAGACTTCATCACTGAACTTCGGCAGGATCTGGTAACCGGCTGCGTCGCACGGTCGCACGTTAGCATTCTCCCTCCCCGCCCGCTGAGTGTCAGCCCCGAAGCTGTCGCCGAACAGATCCGCGCTGGGCTAATGCCGTTTGCTCCGTTCGAACTGGACATGCCGAGGATCGGAGTGTTTGAGCAGACGTCGGTGATCTTCTGCGAGATCGGCTCCGGTCGCGAGGAGCTCCTGGAATTGCACGACGCCATGAATACGGGCGGTCTTTCCTTCGACGAGCCCTTCGAGTACCATCCGCATGTCACGCTCGCTCAAGGCATCGATCGCGACAAACTGCCCGGCGTTTACGAGAAGGCGTTGCGTCGGTGGAAAGAGTCGGCCCCGCCGTCGCAAGTGCTGATCGAGAACGTGACGTTTGTGCAGAACACCGTCGGCAATGTCTGGATCGATCTGGAGGAGTGCGAACTCCGCGGCCTTGCGACCTTGCCGGTCCGGTAACTACATCCGGTACAGCATCCAATACACGATCACACCCGTCACGCTTACGTACAGCCAGATGGGCAATGTCCAACGCGCAATCCGGCGGTGCCTGGTGAAGTCGCCTTTCAGGCCTCGATACAACGTGAAGCCGGCGAGGAACGGTACCAGAGCTGCGAGAACGGTGTGTGTCAGGAGGATCCCAAGGTAGACCGTGCGGATCGCGCCCGTCTTCTCGAAGCGGACGGACCCGACTTGGGCGTGATACACGAGATAGCTCACCAGGAACAGCACGGACATCGTGAATGCGGCAAGCATCACGCGCTTATGCGTCTCGCGCCGGCCTTGCCGGATCAGCGAATAGCCCCACACCAGCAGGATTGCGGCTGAGGCGTTCAGACACGCGTTCAAAGTCGGCAGGTCACGAACGTCCACTACGCCGATCCCCCGAGCAGCCCGCGCATATCGGTCAGCAGCTTCTGCATCGCTTCGCTGTCCGAGCTGTCGTAGAAGCCTCGAATGCGGGACTCACGGTCCACCAGCACGAATCGCGTGCTGTGTTCGAGCGAGCCGTCGATGTTGCCGAGCATGAACACATTGCGGCTGAGGTGATGCAGATCCTTCTGCTCCCCCGTGAGGAAGTACCATTTGTCCGGGTTCGCGCCGAAGGTCTTGCCATAGGTGGCGAGAGCTTCCGGGGTGTCGTTCTCCGGGTCGATGGTGAAGGAGACCATCCGCAGCTCGGGGTGATCCTTTACCTCATCGCGAAGCTTGCGGAACTGCTGCGTCATTCGGGGGCACGGGCCTTGGCAGGTGGTGAAGACGAAGTTCGCCACCCACACCTTGCCGTTAAGGGTGTCCTTACTTTGGAAGGCGCGTCCACTTTGGTCGGTGAGAGAGAAGTCGGGAACAACCCCATAGCTGGGGAGTTTGGGGCCGCAGGCGGTCACCGCCAGCAGTGCGGCCAGGCCCAACGCGAGTTTCACAGGTGCGGCCGGTCTGCCATCATCAGGCAGTACAACAACGGCAGATACACAATCGACGTCATCAGAACCTTCCGGGCCGCGGCTTTGGTGTGCTCGTGAATGGTTTGATAGCTGTGGTACAGGTAGGTCAAGCTCAACAGCGTCGCGCCGAGCAGATACAGATTCCCCGACATGCCCAGATACGTCGGGAGCAGGCTTACAGGAGCCAGGAGCAACGCATAGATCAGGATCTGGCGTGCCGTGCGCTCACCGGTCTCATCTACTACCGGAAGCATCTTGATGCCTGCCTTGCCGTAGTCCTCACGATATAGCCACGCGATCGAATAGAAGTGCGGGAACTGCCACAGGAAGAGGATTGCGAAGAGGGTCAAGGCCTGCGCGTCGAGCACGCCGCTCGCTGCCGCATAGCCGATCACCGGAGGCATCGCGCCGGGGATGGCGCCGACGGTGGTCGAATGCGGCGTCCGCTGCTTTAGCGGCGTATAGATAAAAAGATAGCTGCCGAGAGTGAAGGCTCCTGCGATCGCCGTTAGCGGATTGGCGCCGAGCCACAATTCAGCAAAGCCGAGGACGGAAAGGGCGACTCCAAACCACATTGCTTTACCGGCGGTCAGCCTGCCCGACGGTAGCGGACGCTTCTGGGTGCGTGGCATGCGGGCGTCGGCCTCGCGCTCCCACCACTGATTCAGCGCCGCGGTTCCGGACGCGATCAGGCCCGTACCGATGATCGTATGAAGGAGTACACTCCACGACCAGGCCGCATCGGCCCCGAAAAAGAAGCCTACACCCGTGCTCATCAAGATGAGCCAGGTGATCCGCGGCTTCGTAAGCTGTACGTAATCGTTCATTTAAGAGGCGACCGGCCGAACATGATACCCAACCTGCAATGCCAACGCTACCGTTGACCCCAACGTCAACGCCCCAAAAGAGACGTGCGCCACGGTTGACGCGATCAACCCATCGGATGCAACAGCTCCCTGCTGGTGATTCAAGCGCCCAACGAACGCAATAACCCCAAGTCCGATCTGGATCGCGACCATCGCGATCACATGCCACGAAGCGGACAACAGCGGCCGGTGCTTCGGAAACTGGGTGATGGCGAAAGTCGCCAGCACCAGCAACACGACCGTAGTCACAATCGCTCCCACCACGTGCGGCACGACGCTCCAGGTCCCATGCCGGAATCCGGCCCCCAGGAGTACCTGGAGGGCGGTAATCGTAACCCCCATTCCAGACAGAGTCCGCAGCGAAGGAGTACCTCTATCCTCTACTATCGACGGGCCTTGAGCCCATTTGGCCGAGCTCACCGTCGCACCGACCCATGCCAAGCAAAACAGCCCTTGCGCGAGGCACGCGTGCAAAATGCGAAACCAAGCCAAATCTTCCACCGGGAGCGCCAGCAGCAAAACAAACCCAATGAGCAACCCGGCCAGCCGTCTGTGGGACGACCACAGCCGCACACCTAAAACTATCGCAATCAGCCCGGAAAGCACCGCTGAAACCGTGTGAAGCTGACGAAACGAACCCAATTCCGGACTGCTGGTGACTGCCGCCCCGGCCACGATGGTCAGAAACGCCATCACCAATCCGGCGACAGCGAGGCCGTGCGGTGACAATTTCACCATACGTAGAACTATTCTACTCCTAAAAGAATCTTGGTGGGAAGTTGCCCCGCCCCTCGAAAATCGTTAACCTACTTGTTTCCACCCTCATGTCCAACAAAACACCTATCACTGTGGCCCATGGCGACGGCATCGGGCCCGAGATCATGGACGCGACCCTGCAGATCCTGACGGGCGCCGGAGCCCAACTCGACATCGAAACGATCGAGATCGGCGAGAAGGTTTACCTCGGCGGGAACAGCGCCGGTATCGCGCCGAGCGCTTGGGAGTCGCTACGTCGCACCAAGGTGTTCCTGAAGGCGCCGATCACCACGCCTCAGGGAGGCGGATTCAAGAGCCTGAACGTCACCACCCGCAAGATGCTCGGGTTGTATGCCAACGTGCGGCCCTGCGTCGCGTACCATCCGTATGTCGACACCAAGCATCCGCAGATGGACGTGGTGATCGTTCGCGAGAACGAGGAAGACGTCTACGGCGGCATCGAGCATCGCCTCAGCTCCGACGTCACGCAGTGTCTGAAACTGATCACGCGCGGCGGATGCGAGCGCATTGTGCGCTACGCCTTTGATTACGCTCGGCGGAACAACCGCAAGAAGGTCACGTGCTTCACGAAGGACAACATCATGAAGATCACGGACGGCCTGTTCCATAAGGTCTTCGACGAGATCGCCGCGCAGTACACCGACATTCAGAACGAGCATTGGATTGTGGATATCGGGGCTGCGAAGCTGGCGGATACCCCGGAAGCATTCGATGTGGTCGTGATGCCGAATCTATACGGGGACATTCTGTCCGACGTTGCGGCTCAGATCGCGGGCTCGGTTGGACTTGCCGGATCGGCCAACATCGGCGCGAACTATGCGATGTTCGAAGCCATCCACGGTTCTGCCCCGCGGCGCGCTGGGCAGAACCTGGCAAACCCGTCGGGCTTGTTGCTGGGAGCGGTGATGATGCTGGTCCACATCGACCAGACCGATGTGGCCGAGCGCGTACACAATGCGTGGCTTCGCACGCTGGAAGACGGCATTCACACCTACGACATTTTCACCGAGGGCGTCAGTAAACAGAAGGTAGGGACCAAGGAGTTCGCGCAGGCCGTGATCGCGCGCCTAGGTCAAAAGCCCGAGAAGCTGAAGCCCGTCACCTACAAGTCGGCTCCGAAGGAGACGGTCGGGGAGACCAAAGACAAGATCGCGAGTGTGCGGAAGGAGCTGGTAGGGGTGGATGTATTCGTCGATTACAGCGCGGGCAGCGCCGACGATCTGGGCAAGAAGATGGAAGCAGTTGCCGGGTCGGCGATGAAATTGGTGATGATCGACAGCCGCGGCACGAAGGTATATCCCGGCGGGTTTCCCGAGACCCTGACGGGCGACACGTGGCGATGCCGCTTCATGGGCGACGGCGGCTCGCTCCAGCAAACCGAAGTTATCGAACTGCTCGGTCGCGTGCAAAGCGAAGGCGTGAACTTTATTAAGCTGGAGAGCTTGTTCAACTTCGACGGGCAAGCCGGCTATTCGCTCGGACAGGGCCAATAATCCGCGATGGACAAGCCCTTGGTGGCTGTCATCATGGGCAGCAAATCAGACTGGGAAACGATGCGGCATGCCACGGACATGTTGACGCGCTTTGGCGTGCCGCATGTCCGTGAGATCGTTTCCGCGCATCGCACACCTCAATATATGGCCGAGTTTGCTGCCGGGGCAGAGTCGCGCGGCCTGGAAGTGATCATCGCCGGCGCGGGCGGAGCGGCGCATCTGCCGGGGATGGTAGCGGCGCAGACCCTGCTTCCTGTGCTTGGCGTACCTGTCGAAAGCCACGCGTTGAAAGGCATGGACTCGCTGCTTTCGATTGCGCAGATGCCCGGTGGAATCCCGGTGGGCACGCTTGCGATCGGAAAGGCCGGCGCTGTGAATGCCGCATTGTTGGCGATTGCGATCCTTAGTAACTCGCGCTCTCCCCTGCGAGAGAAGCTCCGTCTGTTTCGCGAGGAGCAGACGCGTACAGTTCGTCAGGACACGTTGTCATGAAGCCCATCCTGCCTGGCGCCACGGTAGGCGTGCTCGGCAGTGGACAACTGGGGCGCATGTTTGCGATCGCCGCGCGTCGAATGGGGTATCGCGTCCACACGCTGTCCCCTGAGAGCGACACACCCACAGGACAAGTGGCAGATCTTGAGGTGGAGGCCGCTTACACCGACCTCGATCAGGTCCGTGAGTTCGCGCGCAATGTGTCAGTGGTGACATTCGAGTTTGAGAATGTTCCGGCAGAAACGGCGGCTGCCGCGGAAGAGTTCGCCCCCGTACGGCCAGCCGGTTCGGTGCTCCACGTCACGCAGGACCGTCTACGCGAGAAGACCTTTCTGACCCGAGCCGGCTTGCCGGTGACCACGTATTCCTGTATTCGAAGCCTGGACGAGCTTCGGTCGGCGGTAGCGCGGCAAGGCTGCCCGGCGATGCTGAAGACGTGCGGATTCGGCTATGACGGCAAGGGGCAAGTGCTGATTCGGCGTCCGGAAGAGGCGGATGCGGCGTGGGATGCAATCGCGCGTTGTCCGGCCGTGCTCGAGTCGTTTGTCGACTTCGAAATGGAGATTTCGGTCGTCGGCACGAGAACTCTCGAAGGTGAGTTCTCGCACTTCGGCGTGGTGCAGAATGAGCACTGCCGGCAGGTCCTTGACGTGTCGCACGCTCCTGCGCGGATCAGCGAAAAGGTTCGTCGCGAGGCCATTGAGATTGCTCGGACGGTGCTGCAGAAGCTGGATGTGGTGGGCGTGCTCTGCGTCGAGTTCTTCCTTGCAAAAGACGGCCGGCTGCTCATCAATGAGCTTGCGCCGCGGCCCCACAACTCGGGCCATTTCACGTTTGACGCATGCGTCACCAGCCAGTTCGAACAGCAGCTCCGTTCCGTGTGCGGGTTGCCGCTGGGTTCAACCGAGCAGCTTCGGCCGGCAGCGATGGCCAACCTGTTGGGCGACCTGTGGAGCGATGGCGAGCCGGATTGGAACGCGGTCTGCGGGTATCCATCAGTGAAGCTTCATTTGTACGGAAAGATGGAAGCACGGCCAGGCCGTAAGATGGGGCACCTGACCGCGCTGGGAGAAAACGCGGGCGAAACGGTACGCCGCGCCCGCGAGTCGTTAGCGCGCCGCAGCTCGTAGCTTGCCGTCCGCAGCAGCGGCTTTTTGACCGCCCCCGGCCGGCGCTGCAGCCGGCGCTAGTTGCTCAACGGGTCCACGCTCACTTCCGGGAACACGAATGCGCGGTCGAGTCGGAGGAACGGGCTTCACTCCGCGGACAGCCAGTTGTCCCTGCCGGACGTAATTGATGGAGTCCGAGAGAATACGCAAGGCTTCCGCCGATGCATGGAAGCCCATCGAGTTTTCCGCCTCTACGTAGTCGAGCAGGAACTGCGCTTTGCGTTGAAAATCGCGAGCCATGTTGAGGTCGCCTTCAGGCGCTTTGCCTTGAGCGCTCTTAATGTCGTTGATCAACTCAACCACCGCGTCCATGGCTGCATCCCGCTGGTTGGCAAATCGAGCTTGAATTGCTTCAACGCGGTTCTTCAACTCCTGCTCCTCAAAATGGTGGCAACCTTGGCACGCACGATTGATATTGAGCATCGGGCTGCGCACGTGGTGATCGCTGATCTTCATCCCGCCTTCTCGCTTGTACGGCATGTGGCAGTCAGCGCAAGCAACGCCGGAGCGCGCGTGGACGCCCTGGTTATACATTTCAAACTCGGGATGCTGCGCCTTGAGTGCAGGCGCTCCGGTTTCCTTATGGACCCAGTCTTTAAAGCCGATCTCGTCGTAGTATGCCAGCGCATCGTCGACTTTCAACCCCTTTGACCATGGGAACGTCAGGCGCTTCTCCGGTCCCTTGAAGTGGTATTCCACGTGGCACTGACCGCAGACGTAGGAGCGCATCTCCTGGGCAGTCGCGTCCTTGTTCGGGTCGAAGTTGTTGACGCCAAGAGACGCCTTGTAAGCCCGAATCCCTTCGATGAATGCCGGCCGGGTGACCCGGAGCGCCATGTTGGATGGATCGTGGCAGTCAATGCATGCGACAGGATGCTTCACCTGCTTGGTCGCATCCATGTAGGTCATTTTGTTGATCTGCTCAAAGCCTTTGAAGATATCGCCGCCTCCCAGTTTCTTCATAGTCACGTAGGTGGAAGCGTGGCAGTTCAGGCATGTGCCGGGCTGCTTGAACTCGGTGACACGCCGGGTATAGCGCTGATCGTCGAGCATCCATGCATGGCCTCGCTCTTCGCGAAAATCGGTGGCGAAGGCGTAGCCCGACCAGATGGTGACCAGGCGTGGATCGTCCTGCAATTTGCTTTGCGCGACCACGCTGCGGGGATCCACATCCGCGGGCAGATGCCGCATCGCTTCTGACCCACCGTAACGCGTGCGCGTCTGGTCCACCGTGCGCTTGTACGCGTCAAATTGCAGAGGAAAGTTCTTGCCCCATACCGCGGGATCTTCCGTATCGTCGTTCAATTCGACAACGCGAAAGAACGTATTTCTTGCTTCTTGTTTCCGCTCAAAGATGTTCACGAGCAAGGCCGCGATCGCGATAGTGGCAAGCGCGGTTACGGCGATCACAAGGATCAATCTTCGGTTTTGCGGGTTAGCCATCGGTTCTCCTCAAAGGTGCCCCACGGTCCTGTGGCAGCCGACACAAGAGACGTCGCTCCTGTGCCCGCGGCCGCTTTGAATGCCTTCAACGATATCTTCGTGGCACTTCAGGCAGGATTTTTCTGCGACGCGGGCGTTCCGCCCCGTTATTCGGATTTCATCAGGGAAATGCTGCGTTGTGAAAGCCAGCGAATGGAAAAAGCCGTTAAGAGCCTTGGTCGAGTATTTGGCCACAAACCCCGGCGGCGTGTGGCAATCATTGCAAACAGCCACCTTGCCGTGGCTTCCC
>DASQDN010000173.1:0-6459 GCA_035634155.1 Bryobacteraceae bacterium
GCCCAAGCTCTCGCCAACTCGGCCTGCGAAACTGGCCCCGCACAACCCTGCGTTGCCTCAGCGCGAAACGCTGGCGCCGGCCAATTCTCCTCTAACACATCCCGGAGGTTTCTACGATGAACCTGCAGATCGCTTCGACATGCCTCGTTTGCATCGGGCTCGCTTTGATCCCATCCCCCCTCGCGGCGGAGACCCAATGCCTCGAGGCGGCTGTCCACGGCAGAACCCTGGACGGTTCTCAACAAGGTCCGCTGACAATCCGATTCCTGTACGACTCAAAGCTGAAACCCGTCTTTACGGGAGCCCTTCCCATCGGAGGTCAGTCCTCGATGTACGACATACCGGTGTCTCCGCAAACCGGGATGATAACCGTCAATTTCAATGGCTCCGCGTGGGACATCGGCAACATCATCGGCGGAATGTACCGGATCGTGTTGTCCAACGATCTGGTCCCCTATCCCGGCTTTGCCGCCCGCGACAGCTTCCAGATCCCGATCATCACGAACGTCGCACACGGCTCTACCGGCTCCATCCATGTGACGGTCAATGTGGAAGGCCCGACGACGAACTGGACATCCACCCAGCTTCCGTTGGCTGCTTCCGCGGCCGACTGGGTGTCCCGCCCCGCACTGAACGGAGATCCTCCCTTTCAGGCGTCTCTGTCTCGACCTGGACGCCCTGCGCTGACGGTGGTCGGCAGTTTGCCTGGGGATGGCAAGGTCTGGAAGGCGTGCGCGCTCCAGCCCGAACTGCTGGATCCGGTTCCGGCTCTCCTCAGCGGGCTTGCGGTGACAGCCGATGTCGATCGTCTGGAACGCGGCGGAAGACCAGTCGCTGGGGTGTTGACCGACGGCGTTACACAAACACTGCTGCGGATGCCGGCGCTGCGGGAGGGAGAGCGAATCACGCTTCGGGTCCTGACGAACTGCTTCGACGAGAACGACCCGCAGTCTTGCTCGCCCTCTACCAATCTCGACGACGATGGGGGAGTCGCCGCACTCGGCGCGTCCACTTTCGTGAGCGAGCAGGAGGTACAGGCCGTGAAGACACCATCAGGACCGCTGGCCTTTGCTTTGTATCGAGCGCCGTTGGAGTTCACCCGCACAGCACAGGACCATCGGCGCAATCAGCGGGTGTTGTACGTGGAACTGCAAGGAGAAGGCGGTTATCTCCGCCACCGGAAAGTGCTGGCGATCCGTCCCCCTGTCCTCCTTGTCCACGGCGTCTGGTCCGACCATCACACGTGGCGTCACTTCGTTCCTGTACTCCGCGCTTTCGGATTGCAGCCGCTGCGTGCGGATTATTCTGAGCCGGACGGCGCGGCCGAGGGGTTCAATGTCAATGCCATTAAGCTGTATGACCACATTCGACGCACCCTTCAACTCATCCGAACCGGCGGAGTGCTCCAGTTGGAGCAGATTGCCGGCACTCAACTCGATATCGTGGCTCACAGCATGGGGGGAATGGTTACTCGCACGATGGCCCTCTTGCCTGGCTTCCCAAATCCGGAGAACTTCATGAAGGGCTATGTCAGACGAATGATCACCATCAACACCCCGCACTTAGGAACCCGGTTCGCTGTGAAACTCGAAGAGCAGATTCCCACATGCGATTTTGTCTTCGGCGCGCTGAAGTTCAGCACCGATAAGGGGGCGGTCACAGACCTCCGGAGCGATAGCTCAATGGTGAAAGCGCTCCAGGTGCGTCAGGGACTCAACGGCATTCGCACTCACGCCATTATAGGGACAGCGAGTGATACTCAGATCCGCGACTCCGAGCGGTCCTGGGGAACCTTCATCGTCAACATCGCGTGCCCATCGGTGCTGCCGGGTGGAAAGTTTTCGAACGTCTTCGAGGGACAAAAGCACGATCTCATCGTGCCGGAGGACAGCATGGCCGCACTTGCGCTGGGTGCAAGCGGCATCATTCCGGTGACAAGAACCGAACCATTCGTTCACACTGTGCTGCCGCTAGGCTTGGCTCCAGGGCCAGATGTTCTGAACCGCAATTGTCCGCCGAATACCAAAGGACTCTGCGGGAATGACACAGCCGTGGCTCACACCGGCGAGATTCCGAATAAAGTCGTCCATTTGCTGAACAGCCGTTCCACCGAGTTCGCTCCTATATTGCCCACGTTTGGGAGGTAATCTATGAATACCCATCTCAGAACTATATTCGCTGCCCTTTGTTTGGTCGCGGCCGGAAGAGCAGCCGCAAACGCGCAAACCATTCGAGTGGTCTCGCCAGCCTCAGGGGTCGTAATGCAACCGGGCCAGGAAATCATCGTTGACGTAAGTGTCACCGGAGCAAGAACAAGGTTGGTAGGTGTGGCGGGTTCCGCCATCGAAGCGCCGGAGAATCTCTCGACTCAGCCGTATCGATGGCAGGTGAAAACCACCGGGGTCCCAGGCGAACACAAGATCGTTGCCGTGGCTCTGCTAGAGGACGGACGCGTAATCGCCGCACCTCCCGTGACTCTTCACGTCGCCAGGAATCGGGCCGCCATTTCCTCACTCATTGCCGACTTGCCCCTGCTCCCGATGCTGTTTGTCGGAGATCGCGCCAAAGCACCTTTTAGTGCCGTATTACTTGATGGTCAGGAAGAACGGCTCGGTGCTGGAGAAGCAGCATTCACTTCTCAAAACACGGCGGTAGCGGCAGTCGATCATCAGGGGTGGATCACCGCGGTTGCCCCGGGCCGCACCGTGATCTCAGCAGAAGCCTACGGGCGTAGCGTAAGCCTTCATGTCGAGGTTCCCGGCGCCGACCGCGGCGACCTCGACCGCAACGGCCGTATAGATATGGACGACCTTCTACAACTGCAAACCTACTTCGGCAACAAAGCGACAACTCCGAACGACGCGAGAGACCTGAATCGTGACGGAGCCATCAATGCTCTCGACGCGCGCGTTCTTACAACCCTGTGTACGATTCCGCGGTGCGCAAGCCGCTAAGGAGAACATATATGAAAATTCTTTCCGTAATTGGTGCTTTGGTGGCGGTGTCGTCCCTTTCCGGGGCCACCATTACCGTGCTTCCCAGTGCGTCAGGCGTTATGCTGGGGTCAACCGTGGCTGTGGCTGTTGATGTAAATGGGCTCGATGCAGGCGCTTCGCCCGCCCTCGGCGTTTACGACATCACGCTCAATTACGACCCGGCCGTGCTCACCTATGCGTCGATCTCATGGGGCACGGGGTTGGACGTGCTTGGCCTCGGATCACTGCGAAACCTGAGCTTTGACCAGAACACGGTACGCTTGTTCGAACTGTCTTTGGATCTTGCTGAAGATTTGAACTCTCTTCAACCCGACGCGTTTCGACTCGCGACCATATCCTTCCAGGCAACCGGACCGGGAACGAGTTCATTGAATTTGATGTCGACAACACTGGGCGATGCGTTCGGGGACCCGCTGCAGTTGTCCGTCGTCAATGGATCGGTAGGCGTCCAGGCAACGGACCAGGTTCCCGAGCCACAGTACTCGCTGCTCGGCGGTCTCTCTCTTGTCATCCTCGTCGCAACGCAGAGAGGGATAGCGAGACGGCAACACGGTTGAGGAAGAGGTCCAGCCGGCCGGCGGCGACCCAGGCAAGCCTGACAACTTCCTGGGGAAACGCCGGCCTCACAATCTCCGGATTCCCCATCTACGCTGGAATTAATCCACAGCAGTATCCATCGACGACAATCAGTTCCGCAGACGAATCTCAAACAGGCGAGGCCAGTTCTTGCCCGTCACAAACACACGTCTGCCCGCGGCGTCGTAAGCGATGCCGTTAGCTACAGCTTTCCCATATGCCCCAAGACCTTCCACATCTCTGGGCGGAGGAACCATTCGAGACCTTAATCCCGACAAATCGATCCAGCCCTTCACCTGGCCCGAATTGAGCTGAATAATCGCAATCCGATCCTGTTGCCAGATGTTGGCATACACTTCCCCGTCGATGTATTCGAGTTCGTTCAGCCATCGAACTCCCTTTCCCGCCTCCACAACGGCTATCTGCGCCTGCCACTTCATAGTTTCCGGATTCAGAAACCGCAACATCGATGTGCCGTCGCTCTTGATGATTTGATGGCCGTCATGCGTGAGTCCCCATCCCGCACTGTTGTACCCGAACGTTGACTTAGGTTCGAGTGAATGGATGTCATATCGGACACCGGCGTCGCGTGCCACAAACGGAGCACCCATCCCCTTCAAGTTGTTCACAACGAAAGAGCGAATCCCGTTCTGCTTCGCTCGCGTCGGGGTTAGCTGTATAAGTTGACCTTGCCACTCCGTCAAACCTTCGGCCAGGAAGCGGCTATCTAAGGTGCGCTGCTGGATAACACGTCCGCTTTTAAGCTCCACCTTCCGGATCGAGGATTGTCCCGGGAGCCCAACACTTTCGTACAAGAAGCCGCCCGCATGAACCAGACCCTGCGTCAGCGCCTCTGGATCGTGCGGGTATTCCGCCACCACATCGTATGTCCGTACGGGAGCTGGATCCGATAACAACGGGACCGCAGGCTTGAGGGTCGGCGTCGCCGTCAGATTGATGAGCATACCGATGGCCGCGCCAACGATGAGCACACCGCTTAATGCGTAGGCGAAGCCTTTGGACATAGAGCTACTCTACATCACAAAGTTCTTCGCGGCAATCCCAAGCTCTCGTGAAACCCGCTAAACACGTCGCGAGAGCTTGGGTATGCGGCCCAACCGGATTACTCGACCGGACAACCGTATCGAGCCGAACCAACGCTTCGCCGGTAAGTACTCAGTATTCTCGGCAGTTCCGCCGAGTCGGGCGGAGTGACCACTGAGAGTTTCCGCTTTTCCAGGAGGTCCGGCGCCACATCCAGGTCGAGAAGGCCGGCCTGGAGATCAAGAACAATCGGATCGCCATTTTCAACCAAGGAGATCGGGCTACCCGGCTCAAACGCTTCCGGACACACATGCCCACCGATGGCGCCGCCCGACACCCCGGAATACCTAGCATCCGTGATCAGAACCACCTGCCCATTCAGTTCAGGGACAGACGAGATTGCCGAAGAGGGCTCCAGCATCTCCGGCATTCCGGGTGCACCCTTCGGTCCCACGTACCGAATGATGACGATGTCGCCAGGCTTGATGTCGCCCTGCGCTACTGCCTTCACCATGTCGGCCTCGCCGTTGAATACGCGGGCTGGCCCTGTCCATCGGGTTTGTTCGAACGGAACCTTGAAAACCGCGCTGTCGGGCGCCAGGGT
This sequence comes from Bryobacteraceae bacterium, assembly GCA_035634155.1. Classification (GTDB taxonomy): domain Bacteria; phylum Acidobacteriota; class Terriglobia; order Bryobacterales; family Bryobacteraceae; genus DASQDN01. The sequence goes on from DASQDN010000173.1 coordinate 5,221, forward strand.
ACCGAAAACGATCTGCAGATCCGCTGATTCCTTGAAGAACTTGCCGCCGACTGCCACCACGTCCTGCCCCTCGCTGAGTTCAGGAAGCGATTGGAGGTTCTCTCGCAAGGTCCTACCGGTGACAGTGAGTATGTCTCCGTCGATCAGTCCCTCCGCCAGAAGTACCTTCAGCAAGGCAGGTGTGCCCCCCACGCGATGTAAATCCACCATCGATTTCGGCCCGCGTGGAGCGAAGTTGGCGATGACGGGAGTGCGCCGGAAAATCGCTTGAAAGTCTTCGATTTTCAGATCCACACCCGCTTCCCGGGCAATAGCCAGCAGGTGCAGCACAACGTTCGTCGATCCGCCGATCGCCGCCGCGGTAACAATGCCGTTGATGAACGCTGCTTTTGTTAAAAGCTGCCGCGGCCGGATATCCGCCTCTAGTAGCAGCCTGATAGCCGAGCCGACTTGTTCGCACTCCCGTTGTTTCAATGGGTCGACCGCGGGAATAGATGAGCTGTAGGGAAGCGTGAGTCCCATCGCCTCGAAGGTGCAGCCCATGGTGTTGAACGTGTACATCGCCCCACACCCGCCAGGCCCCGGGCACGCTTTGCGGACGATCGTATCGCGGGTGGATCGATCCATCCGGCCGACGCGATGAAGACCGGCCGCGGCAAATGCGTTCTTGATGGTGATTTCCTCACCGTCGTGACACCCCGGAAGGATTGTGCCACCGCTAACAAGCAGGCTCGGGATGTTCATCCGAGCCATCGCCATGACTGCTCCGGGCCCATTCTTGTCGCACGCGTGCACTCCGACGAACGCGTCGTAAAGATGGGCTTCGCACACCATTTCGATGGCATCTGCAAGTAAGCCGCGCGAGACCAGCGACATCCTCATGCCTGGATGCCCCATCGAGATCGCGTCTGATACTCCAGGAAGGCCGAACGGCATGCCCACAACGCCGGCTTCTCCACAGCCGGCCCGCATCTTTTCTGCAAGCTGCGGTGTGTGAGTGTTACATAGGTTCCCATGCAGCCACGGCACGCCGATTGCAACCTGAGCCTGCCCGAGCTGTTCTTGGCTAAGACCAAGGCCCGCAAGAAACGCTTCCGAAGCGATGCGCTCGCCACCGGTCAGCTGATGACTTCTCCAATTGAGTTGGTTCACTCTATCTCCTAACGTGTACTGCGGCCCGGCCTGACCGAGCATCGCGCCGCGTCGGCCAATCCCATCCCGCCCTGGCGTACCGGGCGC
>DASQDN010000174.1:0-4856 GCA_035634155.1 Bryobacteraceae bacterium
GCCTCGAAGTTTTTGCGCAGAATGATGTGCATTGGGTGAAAGTCGCGGTGGACGATGCGGACCCGGATCTGTTCTCGTTCTCCCCGCAACGAGTTGCGGGCAACTAATTAAAACAACAGCTCGATATTACTCCAGAAGGCGCTCCGGTTCACTCCGGAGCGCCTTGTTATTTGCAGCACATTTGGGTTCAACCTTAGAAGAAGGTCGGTACTTCATAGGACGTTCGTACGATATTGACCTTAGCTGAGACTTACCCCAGAATGGGGGTATGTCTTGGTCGGCCGGCCGCTCCTGTCTGCTTCTCGTAATGACGCTCCCACTTGTAGCGGCAGATAGTAAGACGACTTCCAAGTCTGGGCGCCTTGCCACAGGGTGCGTGGATCGATCAATATCGTCCGAATACTGCGGGTGGGTGGTTCGCTATCAATCAGGCACCTCGCCGATTCAAGTTACAAAGGAGAAGACTGCCGAGCAAGCAGCCGTCGAGTCCGCATTGATGGGGTAAACGGCTGTGCAGCCGGCGCAAATCCAGGGTAACCGCGCGAGCATTCTGGTGCAGCGCAGCTCAGGGGCGTTTGCTGTCGTGTCGTTAGTACGACAAGATGGGATGTGGACCATCGCGACGGTGACAGACCCTACAACGTCGCGCCGGTGAGGGGTTACTGCAGACCGTACTCAGCTTTGATGGAGACGATACTCTGCGCCGCGGTTGATTGGTTCGGCCCTCGCAGAGCCACGCACTGCCGATAGAATTTCAGCGACTCCTGTACATTTCGCATCTTGTAGTTCGCCCAGCCGAGGTTCACCAGCACTAGTTCCGTTAACTCCGTGCCGGCAGAGCCGGTGGCAAGCGCTGCTCGCTGCGATTTGTCCGCTTGCGCCCAACGTTCATGCTGCATATGGATCGAACCGGACATCCAATGGGCCTGGTTGATTAGGAGCGATCTTTGTTTTTCCCACAAATCTTCGGCCATCTCCTCCGGCCGGGACTTGGTGGCAGCTAGCTCCAGCATAAGGGCAGACAGGTTAAGCACCTTCTCGGGATTACGCTTGGTGACGAAGTAGGATTGCGCTATATAGAAAATGACATCTTCGCGAGATTTGTCCCGGTCCAGAACTGCCTCGGCCGCTGCGAGAGCTTTCGCGTGATCCTGTCGCTCCAGATGTGCCAGGAAGAACATGTATCGCACCTTCCCGAGGTGAGTTGAGGTAGGAAACTGTCTTTCAAACAGTGACATCATCTGCAGTTTCCGAACGGTGTCTTTCTCGGCCAGTGCACGATTAAACAAGAATGCTTCCACCCGATTGCGATGCTGTTTGGGTAGGGTGCTGAGATCGACTGCGCCCAGGTCGCCTGCGGGAACATCATCGACGAACGGCAGCCGAACCGACGACGAAATAGTGACTGTACCTTCGGCGGGTTCTAGTTGCTTGAGCCGCTCAGCCCATTTGGCGACAAGCGCTTGATCACCTTTCCCCTCGGCAGCTCTCAGATTCCTACGTACTGTCTCTATGTCGCTGTCGTCGATCGCCAGCAGCTTGGATCCAAGCTCAAGCGCATGATCCCATTTTTTAAGCGCGACGAAGATCTCTTGTCTCTGAGCGTGAATGGTACTCATCGCGCCATAGGTAGGAAACTGCTGGACGAAAGTTTCGAGCAAATCGAGCTGCTTGGTTGGCTCCGCCACAAGGTCCACCAATTCCAGGAACTGCGCCTCTGGCCCCTGGTTCACACTCAAGGGCTCATCGTTGTATTGCGCATACAACCAAATCGGCGTCAATAACAGGTAATAAAGCGGCAGGGCACATACAACGATCGAGAATCTAAAGCGAGTATGAGAGCCGCGTAACTTCTCTGTGGTTTCGCCCTCTTTGAGAGCCCATCCCGTCAAAGGTTCACTCCTGTAGTTGTGCCGCTCAGACTTCGATTCCTAGGTTGAATAGTTGTCACCCTGCCGCGGCATCATTCAACTTAGGATGTGTGCAGCGGGCGATAAATTTGAAACAGTCTTCCTAGTGTAAAGACGCGACATCGTAAAAACAACGACGATTACATACGTTTATGTGACTTATGCCACGGTTGGGCGGTTTTCTGGGCTCAGGAGAAGAATGAAATAGTACTAGGGAAATCTATTTGGCGGGTATCGGGTTAGAATTTGCCTGAATGACCTTAAGTTTCGGCAACGAAGTGACGACGTAATTCGCATGAACAAAGCGCCGGGTCCGGTGACCCGTTTCGTCTCCACAATCCTACTTGTGTTAGGTTTTGTTTCTTCTGCTTTTGCACAGTCCGACACCGGCGTGCTCTTTGGAGTCGTCAGCGATCCATCCGCCAGAACCATTGTTGGCGCGGCAGTCACACTCAAGAACAATGCGACCGGCGCCACGCGGGAGTACATCACAGACGAACGCGGAGTCTACTTCTTTACCTTTCTACAACCGGGTTCTTATACAGTTCAATTCAAAGCAAGCGGCTTCAAACAATACCAGGATTCATCTGTTCGCGTCCAGGTTGCCCAGGTGCTCCGACTCGACATCGACATGCAGATCGGGCAAGCCAAAGAAATCCTGGAGATTTCGGGAGGCGCCAAGGTGTTGACCACCGACACCGCAGCCCAGGGAACGATTATTGGACAAGAGAAGATCGCGGCCCTTCCTTTGAACGGCCGGCAGTTCATTCAACTTGCTCTGCTGGTACCGGGCGCAAATCCGGGTGGACGGGCCGTCCAGCAGAATGGAATCCGGCAGGGTCAAATCGGAGGGTTGAGCCTTGCCGGCAGCCGGACCAACAACACGCTCTTCCTCTTGGACGGGGCGATGAATACGGACATGGACTACAGCACCTTGAACTACTCGCCGTCCATTGATGGCATTGCGGAGTTTCAGGTTCAGATGGCCATGGTAAACGCGGAATATGCGCGAAGTACCGTAAACGTCGTGACCAAGTCCGGAGGTAACGAGTTCCATGGAAGCGCGTTTGAGTTTCTACGCAACCGGAACTTCGACGCGCGCCCATTCAATCTCAATCAATCGAAATTACCCAAGTACCAGCGAAATCAATTCGGCGGCACCCTCGGCGGACCGATCGTGAAAGAGAAGCTCTTCACATTCTTCTCTTACGAGGGACTCCGCATCCGTCAAGCGGCGCCTGGGCTCACCAGCGTTCTGGTCCCTTCCGCCGAGCAGCGTGAGGGGGACTTTAGTCGCTCGACTCCGGCAGGCATATACGACCCGCTCACCCTCGCAAATGGTGTTCGACAGCTCTTCCCTGATAACAGGATCCCAGCAAACCGCATGAATCCTCTGGCGGTCGCGGCACTACTCGCCGTTCCGCTGCCGACGAATCCCGCGGCTTCGCTGTTTGAGAACACTACCGGAGTTTTGCGATCCAACAACGACAATTACTCGAACCGGTTGGACTACACCGTGAGTGAGACTTGGAACAGCTTCGGCCGGTACTCGATCTCCGAAGAGAAGTCCGATATTCCCGCCACGATCACCGGGCGCGATCGCATCAACAATGCCCGTGTGCAGAGCGCGGTGCTCGGCTCAACGAAGATTTTCACTTCCAACCTGTTGAACGAGACCCGACTCAGCTTCAGCCGTACCCGAATCCTGAGCGGTCTTCCGGAGTTGAGCTTCGATGTCAATGGGCGTCAACAGGCTCTGCCCCAATTCATCCTCGCGCCATATCCAATCATGGGAGGCAGCGGCGCCTTCAACAACACTCGTGGCGGCGGAACCATCCAGGTACGAAACAATAACTATCAGTTGTATAACAACGTCGCCTGGCATCGCGGCCGTCACAACTTTAAATTCGGTGGTGAAGCGCTGCACGTTCAGTACAACCGCTTTGAATCGCCGAGCACGCTGGGTGATTTTCAGTTCACCTCAGGATTCACCACGCGTACTGCGCGCGCTGACGGCACGGGAGACGCGCTGGCTAGCTTCCTGCTCGGCTTGCCCGCCGTGGCTTCCAGGGCCGTGGGCCCGAGCCGCATCGACGGGCGTCAGTGGAGCTATTCCTTGTATGCGCAGGACGATTTCTCAATCACGCCAAAGCTGACGATGAACCTCGGGGTGCGTTATGAGTTATCGCCGCCGATGTACGACCAGCACCAACAGATGTCCAGCATCGACTACAGCAACGTTCCGTCGCCCGGCCAGATCTTCGCGGAAGGTCGCACGGCATTCTACAAACCGACGATGTTTATCTGCGGCCAAAGCGGCACGCCTCGAGGTTGCGCGTACACGGACCGAAATAACTTCGCGCCGCGCGTGGGTCTTGCCTACGCAGCGAACGAGCGCACCGTCATCCGTTCCGGCTTCGGGATGTTCTACGCCGGCAACGATCTGAATCCGTTGTTCAGACTGGCGGCTGGACTACCCGGAAACATCGCCCAAACCTTGAACAGCGACAACTTCATCCCGCGGTTTAGCGACCTGGACGTCTTCGGAGCGCCGGTCGTGGGCGCCGCTCAGATCCAAGCCGCGGGCATCGACATGAATCAGCGCACCAGCTATTCGATGCAATGGAACTTCAGCGCGCAGCGTGAGGTGGCCAAGGATGTGGTCGTGGAAGCCGGCTACCTCGCTAACCTCGGGTTGAAGTTGGAGCAGAACGTGCAGCCGAACAACGCGCTGCCCGGTACAGGAGCGGTGGATCCGCGCAGGCCGTACGCCGCTCTGGAGTTTGTGCAGGGCACTGTCTTCCCCAGCTACCTCAGCGTGTCGGGGAATAGCGTGCCCGTTGGCTTCATCAACTACCTGCCGCACTCGGCGCAGTCAAACTATCATGCGGGCCTGCTGCGGCTGGAAAAGCGATTCAACGGATCGCTGTCGTTGCTGAGTTCCTA
>DASQDN010000175.1:0-10595 GCA_035634155.1 Bryobacteraceae bacterium
GCCCGGCGGTCGCGGCGCCGGCATGGTCGCGTTGGACAAGATGACCGGCAAGGAGATTTGGCGCTGCAAGGAGTTGAGTGACGAGGCTGGCTACTCCTCGTGTGTAATCGCGGACGTGCACAAAGTGCCGACGATCATGAACTTCACGTCGGCGGCAGGTGTGGGTGTTCGCGCCACCGACGGCAAGCTGATGTGGCGGTATGAGAAGGCGGCGAATCGTACGGCCAACTGCACCACGCCGGTGTATCACCAAGGCAAGGTGCTCTACACCTCCGCTTACGGCACCGGCTGCGGGCTGCTGGCGCTGACGCCGGAGAATAGCGCAATCAAAGCTCAGGAGATGTACTTCAGTCGCGAGATGCAGAATCATCACGGCGGCGTCGTCCTGCACAACGGACACGTTTACGGGGCTTCGGGGAACATCCTGACGTGCATGGAGTGGCTGACGGGCGCTTCCAAGTGGAAGGATCGCAGTGTGGGCAAGGGCAGCTTGACGTTCGCCGATGGCATGCTCTTCCTGCTCGGCGAGAACAATACCGTGGGATTGGCTGAAGCTAAGCCGGAGGGCTATTCGGAGAAGGGCCGGTTCACGATTGAGGACCAGGGCAAGCCCTCGTGGGCGCACCCGGTGGTCGCCGGCGGCAAGCTGTACATCCGCAACCAGGATTATCTGAACTGTTACGACATCAAGGCGTAAGAAGAGGGCTCGCCGCTGCGTAGCATTGAGCCCTTGGTTGATTACTGGATCGTTTGGTCGAAGTAGCCTTGCGCGAGTTCAGGCTTGAAGTCGAGCGCCTGCTTCCAGCAGGTCTTAGCTTCGTCCTGCTCGCCCTTGGTCTTCAGCGCATGTCCCAAATTCAGGAGCGCTTCGGCGAAGTTCGGCCGCTGCGCAATTGCCTCGCGGTATAGCCGGATTGCGTCTTCGATCTGCCCTGTTTTTTGGAGCAGCAGGCCGGTGTTGTAGAACAACTCCGGCGTCTTTTCGCCGAGGTTGATAAGTTGCGCCTGCAGGTCGAGCGCGCGGTCGTATTCTTCGCGCTCCACCGCAAGGGCTGCCAGTCCACGCAAAGCGTCGAGTGAATTCGGGTCCAGCGTGAGCACCTGCTCGAATGCTTTTACGGCCTGCTCGCGATCGCTGAGCCGCCAGTGAGCAATGCCAAGGTTGACGTGCGCTTCCGGCCAATCTGGACGCTTGCGGACGCACGCCTGGAAAGCTTCGATGCTGCCGCGGAAGTCGCCCTTCTGGAGGCGCAGGTAGCCTAGGCGGAACCATGCGTCTTCCGACGTATCGCCGCGCTGAGCGGTCAGCTTCGCGTAATACTTTTCGGCCTCTTCTTTAGCGCCTTGCTGCTCCAGAATGGAGGCAAGATTGTAGAAGACCTCAGGAATATCGGGGGTGATCTGCAGGGCGCGCTCGTAGGATTCGCGAGCCGCTTTCAGGTCGCCGAGTTCCTGCCGCACCATCCCGAGATTGACGTGCGCCTGCTTGCCATCCGGACGAATCCGGATTGCTTCCGCATAGGCCTTGGCCGCCTCGTCCTTGCGGCCGAGTTTCTGGTTCGCGACGCCGAGGTTGAACCAGCGCTCGAAGTGATCGGGCGTGGCATCCACAAGCTTTTCGCAGTACCGAGCCGCTGCTTCGAAGTCCTCATCGGCGAAAGCGCAGGTGGCCAGGCCTTCCAGGGCTGTTTGCGAATTCGGGCGCAGCTTGATGAGCCGCTCCGAGTATTGGCGGATGGTCTGAATATCTTTCCGAGCAATGCCGATGGTGACCAGATTGATCAGCGCTTCTTCGGCTTCGGAGTTGCTGGACAGCACACGCTGATAGATTTCGGTGGCTTCGTCAAAGCGCCAGGTCAACTGCAACCCAACGGCCTTACCAAACATGGCGGTTTCGTTGCTGGGAGCTTCGCCCAGTACGCGGTCAAAGTTTTCGAGCGCGGCTTCCGACTTCTCCAGGTGCAACTGGCAGATGGCCAGACCGAGGCGGGCTTCGGTGCGATTCGGACTCGCCTCCAGGACCTTGGTAAAGCGTTCGGCCGCTTCTTCCCAGCGTCCCAGTTTCTCCAAACAGACGTCCAGGTTGATCTGGCGGGCCATGTGCTTGGGCTCCAGGCCGAGCAGCTTCGTATAGCTCTTCGCCGCGTCTTCGTATTGTTCCAGTTCGAACTGGATATGCCCCATCGCAGAGCAAAACTCGGCAGTTTCGCCAGCATGCGAAATGGCGCCTTTGAGTTCTTGTAGGGCTTCCTGGCGTTTGCCTTCCAGATGGAGGGACACCGCTTTGGCTAAGGCGCCGGTTGCGCTTCCGTTCACCCCGCCGTTTGCGCTACCATTCGCGCCACTTGCTGGGCCCGCTTTGGGACTCGCGTCCTCGGGCCTACGGTTCCTCGGATTCATGTCTACTTTCGCTCCCAATCAATTGCTCGAACGTTCTCGGAGCGTCAGCGCGGCGAACAACTTTCCGATGGCGTCATCCTGATGCGTCATTTGAACGCTGTGGATGGTGGCCCGATCGCCCTTGTCGCCGAAGAAGCCGGCTCCGCCGCTCTTCAATTGCTCCTCTGACCAGAAATCGACAAGTTTGTCCTGAACCATTAGGGTGAAGGACTGATCATTTGCGTCGAGAGCAATTCGATACTGCGTGTCGGCGGTGACGTTCATCGGCAGCGGGATCTCGCGGCGTCCGCTTTCAACGCCGTCAATGACGGTCCAGCGGACGATTCGCACAACGGGCAGCGGACCGGGCTTCACAATCTTCAGCTTGATTGCCTGGTAGTTCCGTTCATCGGTAGCGCGAACCACAAAACCTACGCCGCCCTTATGCAGCCGGGTGCGGAAGGCGAGCCGGTAGTTCCGCATGTTCAGCGAAGGCTCAAACAGCGCCAGGCCATTGGGTTCGATTGCGCCGGAGGGCGTCAGGGTCCACCGCTCGGCCCCGCGCCATTGATCGATGCCTTGGACAAAGTCGGCCGTACGTTGGATGGCGGCGCGCTCCACCATGGCGTGTCGAATGGGGTTCTCGGCGGCAACCGTGGGAGCGCCCCAAGGGAATAGCGCCATCAGCAGCAGAATCGGAAGTGTGGCAGCCAGGGACTTGATGCGGATCGGCGCGGCCTTCCATTGCTTAGAAACTGCGTCGAGCACCGACGCCGGAGCGCCCGACAGAACCTTCGGCTCCATCGCATCGCAAGGAATCGGGTTGGCGGCGGGAATGGCGGACTTGCCGCCTTTGGGCCGCATTCGATAAAGCCGGTCCAGGAACGACGGCGCCGCCGATGAAGCAGGCTGCGGCAGCGTGGCGAGCACCGGCTCCGGCTCGGCCGTTGGGACGTGCTTGGTACGAATCTCGCGCATGACGGTCTCCTCGTCTTGCGCGGGGTTCTTCAGGCGCATCCGGTACATCTTGTTCACGAATGCGGGCTTGGCCCCGTAGAGGACATCCCACCAGTCGGGCATGAACTCGGGCTTGGTGTCGGGGAAGGCAAGGCTTTCGATTGAAGCCGCCATCAGCGAGGTGGACGCGTCCACCGCGGCCTTCGGACGGACTCGGACGAGGCGCACCACCGGTCCCGGCGCGCAGTCCGGCAGCACCTGAAGCACGGCGGCAGGCTTCGCCGGGAAGGAGGCGAAACTCAGATCCGTCGAGCAAAACGAAGCCAAATCGGGCGACAGTACGCCTGCGCGCGGTCGTCCCCGGTACATGCGCTCGATCGAGCGCGGTGCAAAGTCGCCAGCAAGACGCGGCGGGAGTCCGACACCGGCCGGGTTGCCCGGGAGCGCCTTCGGCGCAGTTGCGATCCACATCATTGGCGCGGTCGTGTCATGGCCAACGCCGTTGCGAGGCCGCATCCGGAACATGCGGTCGAGGAATAGAGGCTCGCACGCGCACAGAGCCAATCCCGGGGAGGCCGGTCGCGATTGTAGCGCTTCCACGGCCGTCGATGGAGCCAAGGACGAAGCGAGCGCGGAATCGAGCACGCCCGTGCGCGGGCGGCTTCGGAAGATGCGCTGGGAAGGACCAGGCGCAAGATCGAGCGTTGCGGCGGTGAACGTGGGAGGAACAGGGATCGAGGAAGCGGCGGACGCCGGCTCGCCCGGAGCAATCCATTTGCAGTCGCTGGTAGCGCGCGCGACAGCGGTTCGGGGCCGACTGCGGTACATCCGATCAAGGAACGCCACTTCGGCGGTGAGCGCCGGCACGCCACTCGCTGGATTCGAAACGGCAGTGTCAGACGACGCGCATGGCTGCAAGTCCGGAACAACGATGAGGGCGGTAGCGCAATCCACGCCAGCGCGAGGCCGCATCCGGAACATGCGGGTGACCGCCGCAGGTGCAGCGTTCAATACAGCATCGAGTTGCGGAGCCGCCGGGCGCGACAGCAGTGTCTCGGGCGCTGAAGAGCCGGTCAGTTCAGAACTCGAGCCCGCCGCCACAGCCGACCGCGGGCGGGCTCGGAACAAAGTCGCGACGGCGGGAACTTCGAACCGCAACGGGGGCGCAGGAAGGCTCGCCACCGTGGCGCCCGCGGGCCAATTCTCAGGCGCTGCGGCAACCGACGCCATCTCCGGCAACTCCGCTGTGACGGGCCCTCGCGGGCGCGGCCGGAAGAAGCGAACCACGGCAGAAGGCGCGCACGAACCGAGTTCCTGCAATTTCGCGGCCGGCAAGCTCGGAGTCGCCTGGGGTAGTTCGGTTTTTGTTCGTTCTGTCTCGGAATAAGCCGACTCGCAATCCACCGGGCCTCGGGGCCGCGGCCGGAAGAACCGATCTACACGGCGCGGCGCCGGGCCGAATTCGGGTTCGCTGGTCGGATACGACGGGTTCGGCGCCGCCTGTGAGTGCATCGCCAGTTCTTCGGTCGCCAAGCAAAGGGTTTCAGCGAGCACTGCTCGCGGGCGGGCGCGGAATAGCCGTTCGACCCGCGTAGGCTCGGTCGCGGGCGAGTTCTCCGACGATGGAAACGCCGGCGAGGCGGACCAAATCGGAGAGCCCGGCTCAACACCGCTGGACGCCGCCGTCTCCGCGGAAACCGGGGTTCCTCCGAGGATGGAAGCGTTCACACGCGACGACAAAAGCCGAACTTCTGTTCCCGGCATAGGTCGCGCTACCGAAATGGCAGGCATACCGCCGGTCGCCGGGAGTGCGCTCGAGCCCAGGTGCAGTTGCGAAGGGGTGCTCGCGCCGAGCGGCCCTCGCGGGCGGGAGCGAACAAATTTTTCTACCTGCGCAGGTTCGAAGCCCATCATGCCGGACAGGGCGGCTCCTGGTTGAGCCACAGACAGGCTGGCCGGCAACGGCTCGGGATTGCAAACGCGCATCACGGGCACCGCTTCGCTGGCGACCCCGTACCTGGGGCGCATCCGATAAATGCGGTCGAGGAACGACATCCCTTTGACCGAAACGTCTTGATGGAATCGAACTGACTCGGCGAGCGGCTGGCGCGAAGGCCCGATTTCGAGCGGAGTCGCGCCGAGGAACGGCCTGAGGGCCGTCGGAACTATAGGTGAAACTCCACGGAGCGGCTGAAACCCATATCCGCCGACGATGAGGCGCGAGCAGGCCGTAGCAAGCCGCACGGGAGCCAGCGAAACAGCGCCCTTGGGACGAGCGACGCGGAGCGGCATCCGTCGAGCGATTGTAGGACGGTTCGCAATGTCCGGTCGCCGGGATAAGAGGAGACCAGGAGCGGGGAACGCGAGACTGGGAGCGAAACCCAAAGCTCCAAGGCTGGGAAGATAGTCCGGAGTCTCACTCGCATCCAGCAAAAGCTCCGAATACCACAACAGGCCGGGATTGTAGCGCGGCCAAGGCAGATCGGGCGCGAGCGAACAAAACCGCTGGCGACCCTTCTCAGCGGAAGCCACCGAGAATTGAGGAATTGTCGGGGGCGAGAGTTCCGCGCCTAGAGCCGACAGGCACAGGAGCCTGAGGGGGCTGGTCCCTGGTTCGAGTTTCGGCAGAAGAAACGCAGCGATCGGAGCCGGCGGTTGCGGTTCGGCGGGAACGGAAACAACGGGCGTTCGGGTCAGGGCTGCGGCGCGGATCGGGGTTCGAAGCCGCTGGAACCGGCCGGCGGCTTGCTTCAGCCGGTCCAGAATCAGCCGCTGCTGCTCCGCATAGAAGCCGTCCCGGTGCTCCGCCGAACAGAAATCTCCGTCGGTGAACTTCTTAAAGGCCGAGAGTGTGCTTCCGCAATGCAGACAGCGCATAGCCGCTAGGATTCCCTCAAATCAAGTTGTACTCCATGACAAAGGCGAAAGATACGCATGTAAGTACCTATCACCGGGGTTAAGGAGGGCCTATCAGTACGCAGTAGCTAAGGTTCTCGCCCTAGGTATTTCTAGCCTTTATCTGATGATCGAAAGGTGTGCAGACGCGCCTAAAGGGCTCCGATAGGAGCCCTTTGGGTAGAGACGTAAAAGAGTGGCTGTTACAGAGCGGGCGGGAGTGTCAGGGATGCTTTGCCGAGAGCTTTCTGCAGCAACTCGATAGCTCCACTCTCGCCGACCGAGCGGCAGATGGAAACTTCGGTCACCAGCATGTGGCGAGCCCGATCCAGCATCTTCTTTTCGCGGAAGGACAACGGCTTGTCGCCCTGGATGATGAGCAGAGACTTGAACACCTCAGCGATCTCCAGCAGACTTCCATTCCGCATCTTGTCCGAATTCACTTTGAATCGGACTTTCCAGTCGGAGCTGTACTTGCAGACTCCAACTGCGAGGAAATTCAGCACGCGCGTGATTTCCCCGGCCTTGGTGATCTTTCGAAGGCCCACATCGGTGACATGGGAGAAAGGCACCATCACAGTCATGCTGTTGTAGTTGAGCCGGAGGAGATAAAAGCGCTCGTCGCTGGCGCCGAAAGACCGAGTGCTGATGTTCTCGATCGTCCCAATACCGTGATTGGGATATACCACTTTTTCGCCGACGTTGAAGGTCATGCGCGGACCCCTATACACTATGTTCCGGTTGCTGATTGCAACTCTGTGAATCTGAAACTGAATAGTACTGCTAACGGGTACCCATGTCAATACAATTGTTTGGCAAGAAAGGTGTTAGGGGTTTTCGGCCGGGGGTGTGGAAAACCCCACCCGGTGGGGGTTTACACCCATCCCAAGTGCTAAAGTATTGGAGCTGTTCAGCTTCCCTAAATCTGAGCCATCACCTTGCGCACGAAGGCCAGGTTGCGCTTCATGTCGGCCTCGACGGACTTTGAAGGGGCATCCGTCTCCAGGTTGGCAAATCCCTCGTAATCGATCCGCGAGACCGCCCGCAGAACCTCAGTCATATCGATCTTTCCTTCCCCCAAATAGTGCGGGTTGTCCTTGAAGTGCATCTGGCAAATGCGCTTCTTGCCGAGCCAATCGATTTCCCTCGCTACGGGGAAGCCTGCGACGTGCGAGTTGCCTATGTCGTAGTAAACAAGCACCGCTTTCGAGCGGCTGCGCTCCACGATCCGAACGTTATCCTCAGCCGATATCGTGTCTTCCAGGCCCAGAATTACGCCCGCTTTCTCTGCCTCCGGCGCCAGTTCCCGCAGAACGTCACCGACGTAATCCTTCTCGGCCTGCGTCTCGAGAGCGCCCTTCCCGAAGAACGGCAACAGCATTACCTTAGTCCCTAGCGCTTTCGTGAGCCGGATACCATCCACCACCCAGCGTTGACCCAGTTGGTCGTTCTTCAGGTAATTCGTATGCAGCACGTCCAGGCACGTGCCATCGAGCGCGATCCCCTGGGCCTTCGCCTCCTTCAGGTAGCTGGTAATCAGTTCGGGATTATCGAGCGGGAGCTTATTGTCCTGAACCTGGCGGCCCAGACTCACCTGTACGCCCTCGAATCCAAGGCGGCGGGCCAGCGATACGGCTTCCAGTTTCGCCGTCTGGCGAAGATTCCAATCGGTGACTCCGATCTTCAATCCGCTCAATCCGCGGGCGTTCAGGGCGCCCGAAGCGGCGGCCCCGGCAGCGAGACTTAAGAACGAGCGCCGTGCAAGAGACAAGGTTTACTCCTTTCCGCTGGGAATGTCGGCGAGCGGGACGCGCACATGCTTGATCCGCTTGCGGTTCCAAGTGTAGACAACGTCAACCGAGCCGTCGCGGGACTGAATCAGCGACGGATACGAGAACTCGCCCGGCTCGGTTTCTAAAGCCAGGAACATCTGCCACCGGTCGCCGTCAGCGCTGACGGCAAGGTTCAATGGCGACCGGCCGGACTTGGTATGGTTGTAGGCCATAACGATGCGGCCATCCCGCAGCGCAACCGCATCGATCCCGCTGTTCGGATTCGGCAGATCGGTCAGGGTAAGCGGAGTCCACGTGCGGCCTCCGTCCTTGGAATCCGCTTTGGCGATGCGTCCGATGTGATCCGTGGTCCGGACGAACATGCGGAGCCGGCCGTTGGCGAGGGGAACGATGGCAGGCTGAATGGAGGCGTAGACATCCCCCGGATATTCGACGGGCCCATGCTTCGTCCAGGTCTTCGCGTTGTCCGTGCTGCGCTCCACCCAAGACGTCCACGCGTTGTGGCTTTCCACCGACGTGCCGCTTACGACGGTTCCGTCCCGAAGCAGGTGCGGCTTGTTTTTGATCGGGCCGTAAATCCCGGCCGGCAGGTGCTCGGGCGATGTCCAGGTCTGGCCATGGTCGCGGCTCGAGATGCGGCCGGCGCTCCAGCGAGTCGGGTGTGGGCCGAACTTGTAGTACAGCCAGAGCGTGCCGTCCTTGGAATAAAAGAGGACGGGGTTATAGGTCGCGATCTTGGGTTCGCGGACCAGTTCGAACGGAGCGGACCATCGTCCGTTCTCCAAACGCGCGCCCCAGATGGCGACGTCCGGCCGACCTTCGGCCTCGCCGCCGAACCACGCAGCCAGATGAACACCGGGCGTAGTTTCCACGATCGTGGCCGCGTGACACGACGGGAACGGCGCTTGCTCGTATATGAACTGATGCTGCGGAGCCGCTGCTAGGATGACGCTGAACATAACGCCGAACATCACGCGGGCGACCAGCAGTTGTAGCATACAGTTCCGAAGTATAAGCCAGATTTGAGTCTTGGGCGGGGATTAGCGTACCCAGCCCGGCGCCACGTAAGCGTAGAACATGACGATCAGTCCCAGCAGCGAAGCTAGGAAGATGCTGTGCTTGAGCGTGAAGCGGAACAGGCGCGACTCGTCGCTCGACGGCATGCCTGCCGCGGCCGCCGCCACCGCGATGCTTTGCAGGCTGATCATCTTGCCCATTACGCCGCCGCTCGAATTGGAAGCGGCCATGAGCAGGGGGTTGAGGTCGAGACGGCCGGCCGTGACCACCTGCAGGTTGCCGAAGAGCGCATTTGCCGATGTATCCGAACCGGTCAGGAAGACGCCCAGCCAACCGAGCATTGCGCTGAAGTACGGGAATAACGCTCCGGTGGCCGCGAACGCGAGTCCGAGGGTCGCCGTGGCGCCGCAGTAGTTCATCAGGTACGCCAAGCCGAGCACGGAAGCGATCGAGATCAGCGGGAGGGCCAACTGCTTTGCCGCGGAGCTTACCGAGTGCAGGAACGCGCTGAACGACATCCGCAAAGCAAGTGCAGCAAGAATGCAGGCCAGCATGGTCGCGGTGCCTGAGGCAGTGAGCAGGTTCAAGGTCCACGTGGCCGGGTAGGGACCCGCCGTTTTCACGGCCGGGGCGGTACGCGTCACCAGGTTATGCAGGCCCGGCCACTGAACCACGGTAACCCATTGATTTAAGTAGTTCTTGATCGGATCGTAGCCGATCAGCAGCACGATGGTGACCAGCAGCAGGTACGGGATCCAGGCGCGGAACACCGTGGCCCCGGTGTGCGAGTGAACGATCGCGCGTTCGTCAGCGCTGGTGTCCTTCGGCTTCCATAGCTTCAGCACCAACACGAGGGCGCCCATTGAGGCAAGGGCCGAAATAATATCGGTGAGTTGCGGTCCGATGTAGTTGGACACGAAGAACTGCATGCCGGCAAAGGCGATTCCACACGCGGCGGCCGCGGGCCACACACCGGCTAAGCCGCGAAAGCCCGTCATGACGACCACGAGGTACGCGGGAACGAAGACCGACAAGGGGGCGCAAATGCGGCCCACATTGGCACTTAGGTCATTGAGCGGAAGTCCGGTGATGCCGGCGAGGGTGATGACCGGAATGCCGATGGATCCAAAGGCCACGGGAGCGGTGTTGGCCAGCAGGCAGATGCCCGCGGCGTAGAACGGATTGAACCCGAGTCCGGCGAGCATGCCGGCGGCCACCGCGACAGGCGCGCCGAATCCAGCCGCGCCTTCGATAAAGGCGCCGAACGCGAACGCGATGAGCAGCGCCTGCAGGCGTCGATCGCCGGTCAGGCTTCCGATCGAATCTTTGATGATGGTGAAGTTGCCGGTGTCCACCGTGATTCTGTAGAGGACGATGGCCCAGAAGAGAATCCAGCAGATGGGGAACACTCCGAACGCGGCCCCGAACGTCACGGATCCGAAGACCAGGTTGGCGGGCATGCCATACACGCTCATGGCCACCACGATGGCTGAGGCAAGGCCGGCGAGCGCAGCCATCCAGGATGGCTTACGGAACACGCCCAGCATTAGCAGG
>DASQDN010000176.1:0-6732 GCA_035634155.1 Bryobacteraceae bacterium
AGCGATCCGGAGCGATGCTCTCGGGTCCATGGCGCCGCATCCTCCGCAGCCCTGACCTGTGGTTCCTGAGCTGCATGTATTTCTGCTATGGCTGGGTGCTCTGGATGTATCTGTCCTGGTACCCGACTTATCTCGTGGAAGTCCGCGGCTACACGATGGTGAAGATGGGTATCGGCGCGAGCCTTCCCTTGCTCGCAGCGACAGCCACGAACATCGCCGGAGGCTGGATCTCCGACAAACTCACCCGGCGTTTGGGCTTGAAGCGCGGACGTCTCTTCGTCTCAGTTGCCGGCTTCTCCATCGCCGGCATCGGACTGATCCCCGGCGTTCTCGCCGAGTCACCCGCCATCAGCATGGGATGTCTCACTCTCGCTCTCGCAGGCTTAGAATTAACCGTTCCCGTCTCCTGGGCCGTGTCTCTTGACATCGGCGGCGAGTACAGCGGATCAGTGTCTGCTGTGATGAACACACTCGGCAACGTCGGCGGAGCCCTGTCGGCCGTGTGTATCGGCTATTTGGCGACGAATCTTGGATGGAATTGGCCGTTCCTCACGGCGAGTGTGATGTGTGGTCTCGCCGCGATCCTGGCGTCGCGCATAGATCCGTCACGATCCGCCGTGTCAGCCCCGGCCAACTAACGGCATCTTCGTCGCCATCAGGGTCATGAACTGCACATTGGCATCAAGCGGCAGATTGGAGATAAACACGATCGCATCGGCTACGTTCTTCAGGTCCATGCGCGGCTCCACTTTCATCGTGCCGTCGGCCTGCATCACTCCCTTGGTGATGCGCTCAGTCATCTCAGTCGCCGCGTTTCCGATGTCGATCTGGCTGCATGCGATTTCATACTTGCGCCCATCGAGTGAGAAGCACTTCGTCATTCCCGTAATCGCATGCTTGGTGGCCGTGTAAGGAACGTGATTCGGACGTGGCGCGGCTGCCGCGATCGATCCGTTGTTGATGATGCGTCCGCCTTGCGGAGTCTGCTCCTTCATCATGCGGAACGCAGCCTGCGCGCAAAGAAACGCGCCCGTCAAATTGACGTTCACGATAGAAGTCCAAGTCTCGTACGGCAGATCCTCAATCGGAATCCCTGGAGCATTCAGTCCGGCGTTGTTGAACAGCACATCCAAACGTCCGAACTCGTGCTTCACGCGGGCAAACAAAGCATTCACTGAATCAGGCGCGCTGACATCGGCCTGAACCGCGAGCATCCTGCCGCCCGATGCATCCGCCTGACCGGCCGTCTTCTCCAATTCGGCCAGCCGCCGACCCGCCAGCACCACGTGGTACCCGTTGGCCTGCAACGCTAACGCGGATGCGCGTCCAATCCCACTGCCCGCGCCCGTGACAAGCGCAATCCTTCCGTTCGATGTCATTTGTGCCATTGTGCCAAAAGCAAGTGTGTCAAAAAAAGTGCGCCAAGTAACTTACACGCATGAGAATTGGTATATAATCGTCGAAATCTAAGCTGTTAGCTCATCTGGGAGAGTTCATGCCGGCATACAAACTGCGTGTCAACGGGAAGGACACCACCGTCGATTCGTGGGACCCTAACCAACCACTCTTGTACGTGCTTCGAAACGAGTTGGACCTGCACGGTCCGCGCTTCGGCTGCGGCATGGGCCAGTGCGGAGCCTGCAGCGTGCTGGTCGACGGCAAGCCTGCCTTCGGGTGCCTCACGCCGATCAAGCAGGTCGCTGGGCGCTCTATCACGACCCTGGAAGGTCTCGGCACCCCGGAAAAGCCGCATCCGATTCAGGCCGCCTTCATCGCCGAGCAAGCCGCTCAATGCGGATACTGTTCAAACGGCATGATCATGCAAGCCAAGGCTTTACTCGACAAGAATCCCAAACCCACAGTCGAGCAAGTCAAGCAAGGAATGCAGGGCACTCTTTGCCGCTGCGGTACCCATACCCGAATCATCGCTGCAATCATGCGCGCTTCTCGCGCCTAGTGGAACAACCGATGGCATCTACGATCTCCTTTTCTCGTCGAGACCTCCTCAAGTCAGGCAGCGCCTTAATCGTCGGCTTCACCTTTGGAGCATTCAACGCCGGCCACGCATCAGCCCAAAACGGCAAAGCGAGCTTCGACGGCAAGCCCGTAGACGGCGCTGAACTCGATAGCTTCCTTGTCATTCACCCCGACAGCACAGTCACTGTGTTCACCGGTAAGGTCGACTTAGGCACCGGACTGCGCATCGCGGTGCGCCAGATGGCGGCCGAAGAACTCGGACTCAGCGTCGCACAGGTGGATCTGGTGGAAGGCGATTCATTACTCACACCCGACCAGGGCCGCACCGGCGGTAGCTCGGGGCTGACCCAGGGGGGCGTCGGCGTACGCCAGGCAGCGGCCACCGCGCGCCAACTGCTCATTGACCTTGCCGCCGAGCGTCTGAAGCAGCCCGCCGCCTCGCTCATCCTCGCCGACGGCAGTGTGCGTCCGAAGTCGGGCGGCCAAGGCGTCAAGATCGGCGACCTCGTCGGTGGCAAGCGCCTCAACTACAAAGTAAACACCAAAGTCGCCGTGAAGGACCCATCGGCATATACCGTGGTCGGCAAGCCCCTGCCGCGACCTGACGTCCCCGGCAAGTGCACCGGCACATCGACCTACGTCGGCGACCTCAAGTTGCCGGGCATGCTCCACGGTCGAGTAATCCGCCCGCCGGCCATGGGCGCCAAGCTCGAATCTGTCGACGAATCCTCAATCGCCGGCATCCCGGGTGTTCGCCTCGTGCGCATCAAGGACTTCCTCGGAGTCGTCGCGCCCAACGAATGGGCCGCTATCAAAGCGGCCAACACCCTGAAGGCAAAGTGGACCGAATGGAGCGGCCTCCCCACAACCGAACAGCTCCCCAAAGCCGTACGCGAAGGCAAGATCGCAACCGAGCAGGCCGGAGTCACCCGAGGCGACGCGCCGGGCGCTATGGCCGTCGCAGCTAAGCGCTTTTCCGGGACTTACTACTACCCCTACCAGGGACACGCGTCCATGAGTCCCTCCTGCGCCGTCGCAGACTATCGGAACGACACCTTAACCGTGTGGACCGGGTCACAATCCACCCACCTGTTCCGACTCATCTTCTCGGAAAGCTTCGGCCTGCCCGCCGACAAGGTCCGCTTCATCTACCTGGAAGGTTCGGGCTGCTATGGCCAGAACGGCCATGAAGACGCCGCGGCGGACGCTGCCATTCTCTCGCGAGCCGTCGGCGCTCCGGTACGTCTGCAGTGGATGCGTCACGATGAACACGGCTGGGATCCGAAGGGTCCGCCGCAACTGCTCGACATCCGCGCCGGCATCGACGCCAAAGGCAATCTGGTCGCGTGGGAAACCGAAACCTGGGTACCCGTGCCGATCGCCGCTCGCGGCACAATCCCGCTGGTCGGCTTCGACTCGGCGGGCATCACGCAGCGGCAAGGACGATGGCCCGGCAGCGTCGATGAGAACCTGGACCCGCCGTACACCACGTCGAACGTGAAGGTCTCCGTCCACCGTCTTCAAGACTCGCCGCTACGCCCCGGTCACGTCCGTGCCCCCGGCAAAGTAGCCAATGCCTTCGCCGTCGAAAGCATGGCCGACGAGCTCGCCGTTGCTGCTGGTGAAGACTCCGTCGCTTGGCGCCTTCGCAACCTCACGGACCCCCGAGCCGTCGCCGTCCTCACCAAAGCCGCGGAACTCATCGGCTGGCAGAAGCGCGTCTCTCCCAACCCGAAAGCCGCCGTCGGCAAGATGCTCAAAGGCCGAGGCGTATCCTACGTGCGCTATCGCGGCAACGAAAACTACGTCGCGATGGCGATGGAAGTCCTGGTGGACCCAGCCACCGGCAAGATCAAGGTGGAGCGTATCACCTGCGGCCACGATTGCGGCCTCGTCATCAATCCGGACGCGCTGAAGAACCAGATCGAAGGGTCCATCGTCCAAACGCTTAGCAAGATGCTCTACGAGGAGGTGAAACTCAACACGTCGCGAGTCACCAGCCTCGATTGGGTGAGCTATCCCGTGCTCCGCTTCCCCGACGTACCCCCGATCGAGATTGCGCTCATCGACCGTCCGAACGAACCGGTGATGGGCGGCGGCGAAGCGTCACTGCCGCCGGTCGGCGGCGCACTCGCAAACGCTATCTTCGACGCCACGGGAGTGCGCCTGCGAACGGTGCCCTTCACGCCCGAACGTGTGAAGGCCGCGCTCGCCGCGGCGCCTCAACCCCCCTCGCGGGAATCAGCGCGACTGTAACATTGGCGGTGCCGCAATAGTCTTTCCAATGACCTATCTGCAAGGGGGCAGGATGCGCTACGTACTGCGCCGATTGAGCCCGGTGGTGCTCATCGCTATCTCGACCGGACTCGTCTCCGCGCAAACGGAGTCCGTCGAGACAGCCGCGCGCAAGATCCTCGACGCCAAGTGCGTCATCTGCCACGGCCAGACTCGCATGTCGGACCTCGACCTGCGCGAGTCGAAGACGGCCCTTGCAGGCGGCAAGCGCGGGCCCTCCATCGTCCCCGGCAAAGCCGACGAAAGCCTTCTCTTCAAAGCAGTGAAACGCGACGGCGACCTGCAGATGCCGCCGGGCAAGTCGTCGCTGACTACGGCTGAGATCGCCACCCTGCGCGACTGGATCAACAAAGGAGCCAAGTGGGACACAGCCACGGCCAAGCAGCCTGCCGCGGCCCCGACGTGGTGGTCGTTCAAGAAAGTGGTGCGGCCTCCCGTACCCGCCGCGAAGACCACCAGTCAGAATCCGATTGACGCGTTTATCCTCGCCAAGCTCGAACAACAAGGCCTGAAGCCCGCGCCGGCCGCCGACCGCATCACCCTCGCCCGCCGGGCCTACTTCGACCTCCACGGCCTTCCGCCCACACCCGAGCAAGTCGACGAGTTCGTCAGCGACAAATCCTCCGACGCGTACGAGAAGCTTATCGACCGCCTCCTCGCCTCGCCCCGTTACGGCGAGCGGTGGGGACGCTACTGGCTCGATCTCGTACGTTACGCCGACACCTCGGGTTTCGAAACCGATCACTTCTTCACCACGGCCTGGCGCTATCGCGACTACGTGATCGCTTCCTTCAATGCCGACAAGCCGTACACCACCTTCGTCCAGGAGCAGATAGCCGCCGATGAGATTTGGTCCATGAACATGGACCTCGAAGGCACGTCGACTCTGCCCAAGCAAAAAGCGGAGAACGTCAACCGGCGCATCGGAACGAGCCTCTTCACCATCGGCTCGTTCCCCATCGAGTTCACATACTACGGTGATCAGTTCCGAGCCGAGTGGCAGGCCGATGCCGTCGACACAGTTGGGGCCGCCTTCCTCGGACTCACAGTCGGATGCGCCCGTTGTCACGACCATAAATTCGATCCCATCAGTCACCGCGATTATTATTCAATGGCGGCCATCTTCGCCGGCAGTGTCGAGCGAGAGATCCCGCTGGTGAGTCTTTTCGATGTACAGACCAACACGCGCAACACTCCACTCCTGGCCACTGCACAGGCCCTGAAGCAAATGGCGCGCGGCGGTGGACGCGGCCGCCCGCGACCCGCAGCTGACGAAAGCGATCAGGCGGCAGGGGGAGATGCGCCGCCACCCCAGCCGCGTCAGCGAGGCGGTATGACACCCGAGCGTGCAGCCATGTTGCAGCGCGTGGGTGAAGCTTATCTCGCCGCGCCCGAGCGCTACCCGACTGCCAACGTCCTGGCCCACGAAGAGATCGTGCCGGACACGCACATCCTCATCAAAGGTGACTTCAAGACCAAAGGCGCAAAGGTCGAGCCTGGATACCTCTCAGCCCTCAACAAAGGACCGGCGATTGAGGAGCCAAAAGGTGTCCTCTTCGTCCCGCGCCGCCGCAAGGCTTTAGCCGAGTGGCTCACTGCCCCTGACCAGCCTCTCCTCGGCCGGGTCATGATGAACCGTATCTGGCAGGGTCACTTCGGCGTAGGCATTGTCAAAACGGCAAATGACTTCGGCCGCCAAGGTGAGCCTCCCACTCACCCCGAACTTCTCGACTGGCTCGCCGCCGAGTTCGCCGATCGTAACTGGAGCATCAAGCAGATGCACCGCCTCATCATGCTTTCCGACACCTACCGCAGTTCCAGCGTCGGCAGTCCGGAAAGCTTGCAGAAGGACCCGGAGAATCGCTATCTCAGTCGCATGAATCGCCGCCGTCTCGACGGTGACTCTATCCGCGACACAATGCTGGCCGTGTCCGGAAATCTCAATCTTAAGATGGGCGGTATGGGCATCATTCCCCCTCTCACCAAGGAAGAGATCCTCGCCGCGCGCATGCCGAACCTTTGGCCACCCCACCCTGATCCGGCCGAGCACAACCGCCGCAGTATCTATCTCCAGATGAAGCGGTCACTCACTCTGCCCATGCTGCAGATCTTCGACGCGCCGGATACGGCCACCAGTTGCCCGCAGCGCGAAACTTCTACTGTCGCTCCGCAGGCGCTGGCGCTTATGAATAGCGAGTTTTCACAGAAGCAGGCCGACGAATTCGCTGCTCGCATCAAAAAGGCCGCCGCTGATGAGCCTGTCGCGCAAGTGAACACCGGGTGGCGACTCGCATTCGGCCGCAATCCCTCGGAAGAAGAACGTAAGACCGCCGTGGAGTATCTCAGCCGCAATTCATTACCGCGGCTATGTCTCCTGATGTTCAACATGAGTGAGCTGATTTATGTCGACTAAAGAGTTCCGCGACCAATCCCGGCGTAATTTCCTACAGAACTGCGGTC
>DASQDN010000177.1:0-1539 GCA_035634155.1 Bryobacteraceae bacterium
AACCATTCAGCCGATGCAGGCATTTCCGCTGATTCGCGACTTGGTGACGGATGTATCGTGGAATTTCGAGGTAAAGAAGAAGATCGGAAAGTACAAGCCCAGAAAGCCTGATGCTGCTGACGGCACATGGCGCATCCAGCAGGATGATGTCGATCGTGTGCAGGAATTTCGAAAGTGCATCGAATGCTATCTGTGCCAGGATGTGTGTCACGTACTGCGCGAGCACGGGATGCACGATAAGTTCATCGGACCGCGGTTCTTCACCTACGCTGCCGCTCTAGAGATGCACCCGGTGGACACCGGTGACAGGTTGAGCGGTTTGCGAAAAGACTTTGGAATCGGGTACTGCAACATCACCAAGTGCTGCACCAAGGTGTGCCCGGAGAGCATCGGCATTACCGACAACGCGATCATACCTTTGAAAGAGCGCGTTGTTGACGAGTTCTATGATCCTCTTGCCAGGTTCTTCCGCATCTTCCGTCGGAATGGAGCGGAGTCATGACCTTCGATCTCAAGCCCATCTCGGCCGCCGCGATCCCGGACGCATTGCAGAAGGCCGAGCGCTACCGTCTACTGAACGAACCGTCCGAGGCGCAGAGCATATGCGAAGACATCCTGCTGGTAGCGCCTCAGAATCAGGACGCGCTGGTGATTCTGCTTCTAGCCATCACGGACCAGTTCGATGAAAGCGCTTCCCGCCGCGAGTGCCGCGAAATCCTGCCACGCATTGAGGATCCGTATCAACGCGCCTACTACTCCGGGATCGTCAGCGAACGCCTGGCAAAGGCTCTGTTGCGATCGCGCCGGCCTGGATCCAATCACTCGGCTTACGAGGCTCTTGTGGAAGCGCTGCGCTGTTTTCAGCAGGCGGAGGAAAGTCGGCCTGAGGGTAACGACGATGCGATCCTGCGATGGAATACCTGTGCTCGCATTCTGATGAAGAACAGCGCGCTGCAGCCAAGACCTGAAGAACACTACAGAGAAGTAGTCGGCGAGTAGCCACAGCGCTGGACCTTGTTGAGGATGCCCATGAGCCTGCGTGTCGCGTTCATTCTTTGTGTTTCCTTCGCTGTTGCTTTCGCCCAGTCTCCCCCTCCCGCACCTGCGATCCCGGATGATGTCGCAATTGAGCGCGACGTTCAGTATTCGAACGTAGGGCAGCGACTGGCAATGGACATTCTCCGGCCCAAGGCTGAGCCCTCGGAGCCGCGGCCAGCGGTGGTAATGATTCACGGCGGCGGATTCCGCGCCGGATCCCGTAACAGCTACCTGCCTGCGGCCATCCGCCTCGCGCAGCGCGGGTACCTAGCCGCCACGATTTCTTATAGGCTCGCGCCGCGCCATCAGTTTCCGGCGGCCGTCGAGGATTCGAAGGCGGCGGTGCGTTTTCTAAAGGCGAATGCCAAGCGCTACAACATCGACATTGACCACATCGGTGTGATGGGTGGAAGTGCGGGCGGTCATCTGGCGCTCATGGTAGGCCTCGCACCAGATGTTGCCGAACTTGAGGGTAGCGGACCGAACCTGGAGTTCTCGAGT
>DASQDN010000178.1:0-4478 GCA_035634155.1 Bryobacteraceae bacterium
ACCCAAGCGCCGCAATCATCGCCCATACTCGACTCCCGGTGAAGAAGAGGCACGCGATATAAAGCGTCACCGGACCCAGGCAAGCGAACGTCGCGGTGAGGAGCTTGTACGTGTAAACAGGATCGCCGGGGAGCAGCCAGACTGCGTAGTGAAGCCCCGGCAAATACATAAACTGAACCGGCAAACCACCGTACTGCAAACGATTCCAACCCCACGGATTCGGATGCGCGTCAATGTATCGCGACATCCCGGCATAGCCGCCCTCAATCGAATCGCGATAAGGTGTGTCGCCGGGCAGGAACAGCGGGTACGTAAGGGCGACATTCAAGAGAAAAAGCGCGAGGGCAATCAGCAGGTCCAGCCGCGGAATCCGTCTCATCGCCGTCCCAAATACACGAGCCCGCCAATCACGAGCAAGCTCATCGCAAACAGCGCATAACCGACCCGATTTGAAAACGGCAGCGGAAACTCAAGCCGGATCTCCTGGGACCCTGGCGGAGCATCGATCGTCATGAAGCCCAGATGATTCCGTCGAGTGGGCACGCGTCTACCATCCGCGTAAGCACGCCAGTTCGAGTCAAACGTCACCTCGAGAAACACCGACTGCCCCTGCTGCACGGGCGCATGCACGCGAAGCGCATCGGTGCCGAGCCATTCCGTCGTAGTCGGAACATCGGGACCGTTCTCCACCGCATCCACCCACGCGGTCAGCGTCGACTCGGTGCCATTCCCCGGAATCTCAGGCAGCGCGTTGAACTTCGCCGTGTCCACAACGCGCGCCAAACTCCCATAACGCCGGGGCACACCATAGATAATATTCCCCGCCCCGTCGTCATGCAGCACAGGCAATTTGCCCCTGAACTTGTCCGGTGACTGGAAGTCGTGATACCGCTCCTTGGAATGCGCTTCATTCACCAGCACCGCGTCAGCCCCCAGCAACTGGAGCCACCACAGCGACAAATTGAACTCCGGACCTAGCAATATTTCCCATTGCGCAGGCATCACCATTGAGTTCAGCAATCCCTGCTCCGATCCCCCTCCCACCTGCTGCAGATCGTTCCAGGCGTTGTACCAGAAACGCACCGAGCCCGCCGCAAAAGCGCGCGACTTCGGCATGTTCTTCGCCATCCAGTCCTGCATCTGGTACTCGACTTCATCGGTCGGATCCGGGTCCACCATGAATAGCCTGCGCGCATGCGTCAGGTAGTCATAGCTGCTCGCCAGAGCCACAGTAATCACGGCGCCTGCCGCCACCTTCCGCCAGATGACCTGCGCCGACCCTAAGCGCCGCAGCAGTTCAACCGCGAAAAGAGCCAGCACAAGATCAAGTTCAGGAAACAAACGGGAAGGCTCCCCGATCAGCCGAAAGTCAAAGAAGTGGTTTCCCAAAACATTGGTCGCGAACACCGCCGTGGCGCCGCAAACGAAGACCAGGTATGTAAGCTCGCGTCGACCCTTGGCAAAGTGATCGGAAAACAGAACGAACCCAATCACCACGGCCAGCATCACCCAAAAGGACCATGCGTTCCCCTCCGACGACACAAATCGCATATTCGCGATCGTCAACTTCAGATAGGAAGGCACCAGCCAGAACGCCGTCAGTCCATAAGCGAGCACCCCGATTGCTGTCGCCCGCACCCATATCCACAGATCCCCATGCGTGATGTACACCGACCACGTCAGGACCGGAAACAACATCGCAAGCGCCGTCGCTCCATAGAAGTTGTTCGACACCACCATGGCCGAGCACACTGCCGCGAGCGCGAGTGAAATCGGCCGCCACTGCTGAAGCGCCCGGAAGCTGAAGAACAAGGCAAGTGGAATCCAGGCAAGCGCCGTCATATGCGGACCTTCGCCGTAGCGCACCAGCACATTCAGCCGCGTCGGCATGCGCCAAAACGCATCCAGCCGGATTTGATTGGAGAACAGATACGACGGCGACAGCAACGCCGTGGCCGCCGCCGCGAGATATCCCGACAGCCGCGAACCGCTGGCGTACCTCGCAAAGACGTATATGGCAGCGATGCCCATGCAGTAGAAGAAGGCCGAGTAGATGTGATACGCCTTCACTGGCAGCACCTTGGGCACAACCTTCGTAATCACGGCCGTTCCGTATCGCAACGCCGGAGGGTAGACGTAATCCGTGCGCGTCCCGCAATACCAGTTCGGCTGCCAGTTGGGATGGGGCCAATGGTCGCGCAGGAAGCGGGCGTCTGAAATGAACGTGCTCTCAATCGAAGCCCATAGCTCCAGGTACTTCACCTTGAACATGGGCCGGATCAGGACCGCGACGGCCAGAAAGATGAGAATGCAATCGATCAGGTACGAGACGTGTCGACGACTCACGGCCTTACAGGCTCATCTCCCCGGTTGGACACACCGGAATAGCGGCGGTGCAAACTCTCGAATTTGCGCTGCCGTAAAAGGCCGTGACGGTGCATCTCATATCGAAGCAGCAACCAAAGGATGGACATTCCGTAAATAGAGCTCTGAATAAACGAAGCCGACGAAGCGTGGGGGAAATAGCGCGTCGGCACCGGGACTTCAGCCACGCGAAGCTTCAGCTCCACAAACTGCGCCATGATCTCCTGGTCAAAGATGAAATTGTCCGAGTTCATCTCCACGTTCACCGCTTCCAGCGCCTCGCGGCTGTAGGCGCGATAACCCGTGTGGTACTCGGAAAGCTTCAACCGAAATACCCGATTTTCCAGGCCCGTAAGGAACCGATTGGAGATGAATTTCCACCACGGCATTCCTTGCCGCATCACGTTGCCCGCCAGCAACCGGGACCCGAGAACCACGTCCGCCGTCCCCTGCTCAATGGGGCGAATAATCTCGGGAAGCAATGTTGGATCGTACTGATAATCCGGGTGAACCATCACGATGATGGATGCGCCGGCTTTCAACGCCTCGCGATAGCAAGTCTTCTGATTGGCTCCGTACCCGTAATTGCGGTTGTGCACGAACAACTCAAGCCCGAGGCTGCGAGCGATCTCGATGGTCTCATCCGAACTCCCGTCATCAACCACGATCACCAGATCCACCACGTCGTGCGGCAGCTCTGCATAGGTCATGTGGAGCGTTCTAGCGGCATTGTACGCCGGCATCACGACGACTACTTTGTGTTTAACGGGCATGCGGTGACAACGAACTGGTACGCGAAAACAGTTTTCCGGAGCTTTGCTAAACCGTAACACACACGCTCGGCTATCCGCACCACTGCGGTGTCCTCCCACGCCGGTACGGCCAGCCCAACCGGGATTCCGGTTGGTTCCACTGATTGAATCCTCCACCCCGAGCTACGAAGCAAATTGTCCCATCCAGC
Organism: Bryobacteraceae bacterium; assembly: GCA_035634155.1. Lineage (GTDB taxonomy): Bacteria > Acidobacteriota > Terriglobia > Bryobacterales > Bryobacteraceae > DASQDN01. The sequence continues at coordinate 3,326 of DASQDN010000178.1, forward strand.
CCACATGAAGAACCGCACATGGGTACGGTCAAACAACCCCTTATCCTCCTGTGGGAAGCGGCCTGCCATGACATTAAGCCGGAAATAAACATTGCCGCTATTGGGCAACGAAGCTACCAGGCTGCCGCCCGGACGAAGCACTCCACACAATTGTCCAAGCAGCGCCGCAGGATCACGCAAGTGCTCCAGGATGTCGGCGCAAAGAACGTAATCGAACGACCCGGGCAGCAGGTCCGGCAGTCCATCCTCCAGATCCGCCTCCACCAACCGAACCGAATTGGGGAAAGGCTGCTGGTACCCGTCCTTCCGTTCCACCCCCGTCACAGAGTATCCGCGCTCGGCCAACAATGCCCCCAGATACCCGTTCCCGCAACCCACATCCAGCACGTTTCGGCCTCTGCCTTCCGCTGGAAGCGCACGCAGCAGAATCGAGTGGCTGCTGTACGGGCTGGCCTTAAATGTATACACTCTTTGCAGATTATCCCAACGGGGCCTCTCGCCTCACGAAACCTGAGTCGCGGCGCCGGCTTTTGGCGATAATAGAACCTATCAGGTATGCAGAGGCTTATACAAGGCATTCACCAGTTCCAGGAGGACGGATTCCGTCCCTTGCAGACGCTCTTTGAAGAGTTGGCCAAAGGACAAAACCCGGAAACCCTCTTCATAACCTGCTCGGATTCGCGCATCGATCCGAGTCTTCTAACGCGCGCCAGACCCGGCGACCTGTTCATCCTCCGCAACGCCGGGAACATCATCCCGCCGCATGGCGCGGTCCGAGGCGGTGAAGCGGCGACCATCGAGTTCGCAGTCGCCGCCCTGAACGTGAAGGACATCATCGTATGCGGTCACTCGCATTGCGGCGCTATGAAGGGACTGCTCGAACCCGACAGCTTGCAAACTCTGCCAGCAGTTGCCGACTGGCTGGCCCATGCCGAAACCACGCGCCGCATCATTCAGGAAAACTACTCGCATCTGGAGGGAAAGGCGCTTCTAACGGCAACCATCGAGGAGAACGTGCTGGTACAACTCGAAAACCTGCGCACGCTCCCCTCAGTGGCCGCCGCCTTGGTGAAGGGCAGAGTGCGCCTTCACGGGTGGGTGTACAAAATCGAAACCGGCGAAGTATTCGCCTTCGACGTGAACTCAGGCCAGT
>DASQDN010000179.1:0-12424 GCA_035634155.1 Bryobacteraceae bacterium
TGGGGTGCCTCACGTCCATATTTCGCTTTCTCCCGCAGGCAAGCCGGCATTTGGCGGACACCTGGAAAACGGCTGTAAAGTCTTATACTTAGCCGAAGTGACGCTGGTGAAGTATGCAGGCGAAGCATTGACCCGGAAGCCGAATGAGAATGGGATCGGCCTTCTGACCACAAAGTAAATCTTTCACGAGGGGCGAGAAATAAGTGCATCCTTGGGCTGAAGTGTGTAATCCTATTAACATAGTTTCACAATCCTAAGCCAAGGAGACAGACGATGCCGCTGTTTCGACATCTCTGCCAGATCATTGCTTGCGCTTCGCTGGTGACCCCATTCGCCACGGCGCATTCCGGTTTGTCCACCCAACTGCCTGGTTTGCCTGCCCCGATCAGTCCCTCGATGCCCGAGCCGGAAAGCCGATCGTATCTGGATCAGCTTTGGTCGCTGCCTTTATTCCGCTTCTTCGCGCCCCCTTATGCGCCGCCGGTTCCTGATGTGACCCTTTCCGAAATGGAGGAGGTACTGACAACGATGGCGGATCCCTATCCGGGTTGCTCGGTGGCGCCCCTGCATGAGGTTGAGGATGTTGAAGCTTTGACGTTTGAAAATCGGACGGGTGCGCTGGGCGCTGTGGATTTGAATGGCCTGACGCCGGATACGGCTGTCGCCATGGCCAAGTTCCAACGTGCGGTGACCTCGGCAGGGGGCGCGATTGCGATCACGTCCGCTTATCGCCCGGCCGCCTATCAGGAGCATCTGCGGGAGGTTTGGGAGAAATGGATGTTGGAATTGCGGCCCAACCACGATCCGCTTTGCTTTGAATTGCGGGCCGCGGCTCAAGAAGAGTTCCAGCGGCACCAATTGCTGGAGTCACAGCGGCCGGTGGTTGCCTCGGATCACACGCGCGGCCTGAGCTTTGACGCGTGGGTGCAGTTGCCCGGCCGTCGAGTCAAGAAGGGCCGCAGGATCAATATTGACGCGCTCGCTCGGCAGGCGGGAGTGCGCCGTCCCGATGTCCGGCGCGATCCCGTTCACTTCAAGCTCGCGATGTAAGGCAGGCCTGCTTTAGCGCAGGTGCTTGTTAAAGAAATCCAGCGTACGCTGCCACGACAACTTCGCCGCCGCCTCATCGTAGCGCGGCGTCGTGTCGTTGTGGAAGCCGTGATTGGTTCCTTCGTACATGTGCATCGTGTACTCGACCTTATTAGCTTTGAGGGCCTCCTCAAACGCAGGCCAGCCGTCGTTGATGCGCTTGTCGTTGCCGGCGTATTGCGCCAAGATGGGCGCTTTGATCTTCGGCACGTCTTCGACCTTGGCTTGCGAGCCGTAGTACGGAACGGCGGCTGACAAGTCGGATCCAAGGCGAACGGCCAATTGGTTGGCCATGCCGCCGCCGAAGCAGAAGCCGACAGCGCCGATCTTGCCTGAGCAGCTTGGGTGAGCCTTCAGCCACTTGGCCGCTGCGACGAAATCCTCTGTCATTTTGGCCCGGTCTACCTTGGCGAACAGCTTCCCGCCTTCTTCGTTGTCTCCGGGAAAACCGCCGACGCTCGTCAGGCCATCCGGGGCCAGCGCGATGAAGTTGGCTGTGCCGAGGCGGCGCGCGACGTCTTCGATGTACGGATTAAGGCCTCGGTTCTCGTGGATGACGATGACTCCGGGGAGTTTGCCAGTGGCCTTGGCTGGTTTTACGAAGTAGCCTTTGATGGTTCCGTGGCCTTCGGGCGAGGGCACCGTGGCGGTTTCGGTGACGATACGGGCGTCGTCCTTGGGTACCTGCTGGGCCCACGCGTAGTTCGGGCGGAGGCTTTCCCACAGCGCGACCGCAGTCAGGCCGTTGACGGCGAACTTTTTGGCGGATTCGAGGAAGTCGCGGCGTTCCATTTCGCCGTGCACGTATTTGTCAAACAGATCGAGCAGCTCTGGTGGATAATCTGAGGCTTTCTTGCGTTCCATAGGATAGAACTATGGCGCGCGTAGACTCAGCGGCGGTTACGCGTTAGCGCATTAAGCTTTCACAGTATGTGGCGCTTCGTACGATTGCGGGTCAGCGGCGGTCCTCATCTTGAACAAATCGAAGCCAACTTCTCCGTCGATCAGCACCAGGGAGAGCGAATCGAAGAAGATGCCTCGTTTGAGAGAGACGTTCTGGAGGTTGCTCCACGGGACGCGGTAGGTGCGAAGGCGGAACATCCTTTGGGCGACGAAAACCAGCCCGTCCGGGGTGACGCAGAGATACCCGATGGAGTTCTTCAGGCCTCTGACGCGATGCGTGCCGACGCACTGGATTCCGGCGCTTGCATTTCCTTCCAGGCGCCGCGCGTACTTGGGCGGGAGCGGCTGGAACGGAAGGGTACGCAGGAGTCGGGCCACCGGCGATTCCGGCAGAGGAACATCGGCCACCGGGACAGGGCTGCCGAACCACCTTGCGATAAGGCAGCGCAGGGCCATCCAAGAGACGTGCAGCAGCCGGATTACCTCGGGCGACAGCCAGGCAAAGATGGCGAGGAACACGCCGACGATGCTGATGGCCAGCAGCGGGTGCTCGAACGCAATCCAAAGACCTGCGGGAACCATCAGTTCCTCGGCAAGGCTGAGACCCATGTTGGTGAAGGGCTCGGGGCTATGGTTGACGACGAGCCGGGTGGCGGCTTTCGAGGTGTGTCCCGTGAAGGCTACGCCCCCGCAGAGAAGCGCGATCAGGGTTTGCGTCGTCGGGTCAAGGGAGCCAAGGGCGGTGAAGCCCAAGACGGCCGCGCCCACGGGCCGGATCACGGTGTGAACCGAGTCCCACATGCTGTCGATCCATGGCACCTTGTCGGCAAGGAACTCGACTGCGAAGGCAACACCGGAAACCGCCAGCACGGGTGTTTGCGCAAGCACGCTAAGGTTCGCGAACGACGGGCTTAAGTCGAACCAGCCCATTCGGATCGCGAGGCCGAGCGCGAACACGGTGGCGTAAAGCCGGATTCCGGCCATTAAGCCCAAGCCCATCGCGGAGCCGAGAAGGTGCACGGTATCCATGATTTTTGGTTCCGTAGCGTAGACGCAGTACGCGTCCAGGTTGTTCCGTCATGCGACTCTTAAGAAATCATGAACTTCCTCACCCACCTGGAATGTAGCGTTTGCGGAAAAGAGCGGCCCGCGGGGATCCTCCACAATCTGTGTGAGTGCGGCGGTCCACTGCTGGTGCGCTATGACCTTCAGGCGGCGCGGGAGCAGTGGACGCGAGAGGCGCTGGATGAGGGTCCGGCGGATATGTGGCGGTACGCCCCTATGCTGCCGGTGCAGGATCCCGCGCATATCGTCAGCATGGGCGAGGGATGGACGCCGTTGATTCGGGCCCGGCGGCTGGGGAATAGGATCGGAGCCGAGGATCTGTGGGTAAAGGATGAGGGGTTGAATCCGACGGGATCGTTCAAGGCTCGCGGGTTGGCGTGCGCGATCTCTATGTGTTCGGCGCTGGGGGTGAAGAAGGCGGCAATTCCGTCGGCGGGCAATGCTGCGGGGGCGATGGCGGCGTACGCGGCCGCGGCGGGGATTGAGGCTCATATCTTCATGCCTCGCGACGTGCCGCAGGCTAACTTCATCGAATGCAAGGCGTCGGGCGCGCACGTGACGCTGGTGGATGGATTGATTAGCGATTGCGGGCGGATCGTGAATGAGCGCAAGGCGGCCGAGGGCTGGTTCGATGTGTCGACGTTGAAGGAGCCGTATCGCATCGAAGGCAAAAAGACGATGGGGTACGAAGTGGCTGAGCAGCTCGATTGGGAACTGCCGGACGCGATCTTCTATCCGGCGGGCGGCGGCGTAGGGCTCATCGGTATGTGGAAGGCATTCGCGGAGATGGAGGCGCTCGGTTGGATTGGGACCAAGCGGCCGAAGATGATCGCCGTACAGGCGGAAGGGTGCCAGCCGGTCGTGAAGGCATTCGAGTCGGGCGTGGATGCGGTTGAGATGTATGCGAACGCTTCGACGGTAGCGGCGGGTTTGCGGGTGCCGAAGCCGCTCGGGGACAGATTGATGTTGCAGGCGATCCGGGAGAGTGGCGGGTGCGCAATAGCGGTTAGCGACGCGGAGATGCTGGAAGCAGGACAGCAGCTTGCTTCGGATGAAGGGATGTTTGCGGCGCCGGAGGGCGGGGCTTGTGTGGCTGCGGCTCGGCGGCTGATCCAGAGTGGGTTTTTGAAGGCTTCAGACCGGATCGTGTTGTACAACACGGGATCCGGTCTGAAGTATCTGGAGGCTTACTCGGTGCGCTTCCGTCGTGAGTTTGTCAGCGAGGCCGATAAGCAGGGCGGACTGATTACTCCGCGTTGAACGCGTAGAGATGGCCGGTAGTTCGGACGTACAGATTGCCATCGACGATCGCGGGCGTGGCGAAGATCGGCTCCTGGAGGTCGTTCACCGCCAGCACTTCGAGCTTGTCGCCAGCCGCGATGACGGTCACCGCGCCGTCTCCTGAGGCGAAGTAAATCTTGTCGGCGGCGGCGATGGGTGAGGCGTAGTAAAGGCCCCCGGCGCCGACACGGCCGCGGAAAAGGACCTTGCCGGTGGTGGCGTCGTATGCCGACGCGATGCCGCCATTCGAGATGGTGTAGACGCGGTTCTTGTAGGCGAGCGCCATCGGGACTTCGGGTACGGCTCGGGGCTCAGCCCAGAGCAGATTGGTCTTGGTGACGTCGTTCTCACCTCCGAGCTTGATCGCGACTACACCGTGCGGCATGGTTACGGGTTGGTTGAGCATCTTGCGCAAGCCCTCCCATTCCGATTCTTCGACCTTCGAGTTCTTGTTGCCGTCGATGAACTCGAAGAACTTCTTGAACATGACGATGGCGCCGGGCGTCGAGCCTGCGTCGACGCGGCGAAGGACGGCGAGATCGGCCGGGAACTCTTCGGCATCGACGATCCCATCCTTGTTCTTGTCGCTCTTCTCGAGGAGAGTGGCGTAGTCGGGTACGGGATCGCGAATCTCCGGTTCGGACCCGGCCGCGCCGACGTATACAGTATCGCCGTCAATGGCGGGAGTCGAGGTGCCTTGTGAGGCCAAGGACATCCACCAGCGGCGTGAGCCATCTTTCAGCGAATAGCCAACGATTTCTCCATTGCGATGGAGGATCACCTGATCTTTCCACAGCATCGGTGTGGCGTGTCCGCTGTTGGCTCCCGCGGGTCCTGCGGCGCGACCTCCAAGCGCGGCGGTCCAGAGTTGCCTGCCGGTTGCGGTATCGATCGCGACGAGCTTACGGTCGCCTTCGTCATCTCTGGCGATGAGGAGCACGTTTCCTGCGAGGGCGGGCGATGCTCCGCTGCCGAACGAAGCTTTGGCGGTGGGCATCGGCGCTGTCCACAGGAGCTTGCCGTTGCGGTCGTGGCAAACAACGCCGGTGGAGCCGAAGTAGGTGTACACGCGATTTCCGTCCACGATGGGCGTAGCTGTTGCGGGGCTACTGACGTCGTGCACCTTTTCAACTTCGGTGGCGGGAACGTGCTGCCGCCAAGCGATCTTTCCATTCTTGCGATTGAGGGCGATCACTTCCAGCTTGTTTGCGGTTTTGTCGTAGCTGGAAAGGAAGATGCGGTCACCGGCGATGCTCGGGGAGGAGTGTCCCTTGGGGATGGCGACCGACCATGCCAGGTTTTGTTTGAGGCCGAACTTGACGGGTCCCGCAGTCGCTGCGATGCCCGCTCCGTTCAAACCGCGATACTGAGGCCAATCCGCGGGTCCGGCTGCAAATAATGCGCTGACGGACACGACGGTAAGCGTAAGGGAAGGCACTTGTACACGCATAGCTGCTTCCTCCTGGGGTTTCGAAGAGTATACGCGAGATTCCGGTGGATTTGGGGGCGATTTCCTGAGCGAGCCTATGTGGCTGTTTCGATCTCGGCCGAGACTTGCTCCCATTCGGCCATCGCGGCTTCAAGGGAGGATCGCTTGCCTTCCAGCATCTTGGTAATGCGCAGTGTTTCTTCTGTGCTCCGGAAGCTTGCGAGTTCCGTTTCCAGCCCGGCGATCTCCGCTTCGTGTTTGGCGATGTCGGCTTCGAGCGTCGAGCAGCGATCCTTCAGCTTCTGGAGCTTCAGCGGATTGACGCGTTTGGCTCCAGCTGTCGCGGCGGATTCCGTGAGGGCTCCGGCGCCGTTTACGGGCGCGGTGGCTGCGACCGAGACGGGCAGGTCGAGCGGCTTGCCCGACTTGCGCCACAGATAGTCTTCGTAATTGCCGGGGAAAACGCGAACTTCCCCTTCCTCGATCTCAAACACTCGCGTCGCGAGCTTGTCGATGAAGTAGCGATCGTGGGAGACGAACACAACTGTGCCCGTGAACTCGGCCAGCGAATCGAGCAGCACGTCTTTGGCCCGCATGTCGAGGTGATTGGTAGGCTCGTCGAGCAGCAGGAAGTTCGATGGCGACAGCAGCATCTTGGCCAGCGCGTATCGATTGCGCTCGCCGCCGGAGAGCACTCCGATGCGCTTGAAGACATCGTCTTCGCTGAAGAGGAAGCAGCCGAGCAGACTGCGAAGCTCGGTCGTGGTCTTGCGCGGCGCGTCGTTTTCGAGGTCGTCGAGCATCCGCGCGTTTACGTCGAGTTCCTTGTACTGGTCCTGCGCGAAGTAATCGACCTCGACGTTATGGCCGAGCTTGTATTCACCGGATGTGAGCGGCTCAGCCCCGGAAAGCAGCTTGATGAGCGTCGACTTCCCCGCCCCGTTGATACCAACCAAGGCGACGCGGTCGCCGCGCTCAATAACAAAGCTTGCCTTGGAGAACACGTGCTTGGCGCCGTAATACTTCGCGACGTTCTGGAATTCGGCTACGATGCGTCCGCTCGGCTTCGGCTGTGGGAAGGTGAAGTGGATCGTTGCTTCTTCCGGCGGGATCTCAATGCGCTCGATCTTTTCGAGTTCTTTGATGCGGCTTTGGACCTGCTTTGCTTTTGTGGCCTGCGCGCGGAAGCGATTGATAAACGATTCCAGCGCTTCGATGCGTTCCTGCTGATTCTTGTACGCCGCTTCGAGTTGCGCCTTACGCTCGGCTTTTTGCAACAGGTATTTTTCGTAGTTGCCGGAGTAGAAGTAGACGCGCTTGTTCCACAACTCCGCGATCTTGTCCACCGTCACATCGAGGAAGTAACGGTCATGCGAGATCAGCACGAACGCATTCGGGTAAGTGGTGAGGTAGTCCTCCAGCCAGTTACGCGCTTCGAGATCGAGATGATTGGTGGGCTCGTCCAGTAACAAGATGCCGGGCTGCTCCAATAGAAGTTTGGCGAGCGCGATGCGCATCTGCCAGCCTCCGGAGAACTCTTCCGTGCGCCGTGCCCAATCTTCCTTGCGGAAGCCGAGGCCGTTGAGCACCGTGCCGACTTTGGCTTCGATAGTGTAGCCGTCGCGGGCGCGGAACTCGCCGTCCAGGTGATGAAAGCGGTCCGCAACCTGCCCGTACTCCGGACTGGACGGGTCGAGATCAGCCATGCGGTGGGTGAGCGATTCGAGTTCTACTTCGATATCGCGCACGTGCGAGAACACGGACATGCACTCGTTGAAAACGCTGCGACCGGAAAGGCTGAGGCCGTCTTGAGGCAGATAGCCTGCGCTCAACCCACGCGCCACCGAGAGCGAGCCGTAGTCGAGCGACTCCATCCCGCCGATTACCTTCAACAGCGTCGACTTGCCCGTGCCGTTCGCGCCCACAAGACCCACGCGGTCCCTGGGCGTGATCATCCAGTCGAGATCTTCGAAGAGGAGTTTGTGGCCGAATCGCTTTCCAGCGCCGCTCAGTTGAATCATGGCTGCCGACGAAGTACCTTTCCTGCGCGCACGCTTGTGAACTTGCCGTTGTCGATGACTACCTGACCATTCACCACCACAACGTCGAACCCTTCGGCATATTGGTGTGGGTCGGCAAAGGTCGCTTTGTCTTGTACCTTTTGCGGGTCGAAGAGCACCAGGTCGGCGGCCATGCCGGGGCGGATAAGTCCGCGGTCCGCAAGGTTGAAGGTGCGGGCCGGCAGCGACGTCATCCGCCGGATCGCATCCTCCAACGTCAGCACGCCCTTCTCGCGGACATACAGTGCCAATACCCGAGCGTTCGTGCCATAACCGCGCGGATGCGGCCGTCCCGAGCGATACTCGCGAATTCCGCTGTCGCTGGCGAACGCCGTATTCGGATACCGCATGATGCGCTCGACATCCTCTTCGCCCATGGAGTGGTAGACCATCTGCGCTCCGCCCTTATCGAGAAGCTCGAGCACAGTTTCGATGTCGCCACGTACGCCGGGCTGCCTGCCTTTCAACAACGTGACTTCCGAGATCGTCTTGCCGTCGATCGACGGGTCGGGCGCATACGCTGCGATGGCGGCAAAGGAATAGTCGCTATGGCCGAGTGCGTTGACATTCTTCTCCATCTCGGCCGTGATCTTCTCGCGCGTAGCCGGGTCGGCCAGACGTTTGCGGATGGCGGCGGTCCCATCAGCGAGAGCCCAACTCGGAACTACCATACCCAGATCGGTGCTGGACCGGTCATAAGGATACTGGTCGAGCGCCACGTCCACTCCCTGACGCCGGTACTGCTCTACCAACCCGAGAGACTTGATGCTGGAGCCCCACAGGCTCTTGTTGTCGATCTTGAAATGCGACAGTTCGACCGGAACGCCCGCGGCTTTGCCGACGGTGACGGCTTCTTCGATGGAGTCGAGGATCTTGGCGCCTTCATCGCGCATATGGCTCGCGTAGACGCCGCCATGCTTGCCCGCAGCGACCGCGAGCGCGATCACTTCCTCGGTGTTCGAGTATGTCCCCGGTACATAAATCAGCCCGGTGGAGAAGCCCATCGCACCTTCGCGCATGGCTTTGTCCACCAGGGCCCTCATTCGCTGTAAATCGTCTTCGGTCGCGAGCCGGTTGGCTGTACCCATGACGGTTCGGCGCACGGAGTTGTGGCCGATGAGCGAGCCCATATTGGGGCCGATCTTTAGCGTCTCCAGCTTCTTGAACCACGCGCCCAGCTCCACTTCCGACGACCCGCAGTTGCCGGTGATGACCGAGGTGACTCCGTCGAGCAGGAAGTTGTCGGCCCGCGGAATCTGTTCCACCGTGCCTTCGATGTGCGTGTGGACATCGATGAAGCCCGGCGCGAGGACACGTCCGGCCGCATCAATAACCCGGTCGGCGGTCTTTCCGTCGAGCCTGCCGATAGCCGCGATCTGCCCGGCGCGCACGCCGACGTTGGCTCGGAACCACGGATTGCCGGTCCCGTCCACCACTCGGGCATTGCGGATAAGAATGTCGAAGTCAGCGGCCGGCAGGCACACTAGGGCTGCAAGACAGGCCAGCAGGAAGCGGTACATCTTCTTTCATTCTGGCACGCTGAGGCGCGCCTACATGGAGAAGAACGTGAGCGCCTTGGAGAGATACTCCTTCATCTCCGTGCGCTTGACGACTGCGTCGAGGAAGCCGTGCTCCAACAGGAACTCGGCACGCTGGAAACCCTCCGGGAGCTTCTGGCGGATGGTTTGCTCGATCACGCGGGGGCCGGCGAAACCGATCAGCGCGCCGGGCTCGCCGATGTTCAGGTCGCCGAGCATGGCGAAGCTGGCCGAGACGCCGCCCGTGGTGGGATCGGTCATGACGCTGATATAGGGGACTCGCGCTTCATCCAGGCGCATCAGCGCGGCACTGATCTTGGCGAGCTGCATCAGGCTGATCATGCCTTCCTGCATGCGGGCGCCGCCCGATGCCGAGATGATGATGAGCGGGGCCTTATGCGCGATGGAACGCTCGATCGCGCGGGTGATCTTTTCGCCGACGACCGAACCCATGCTGCCCCCGATGAACTGCAGCTCCATGGCACAGATGTAGACCCGGCGGCCGTTTAACAGCCCAGCGGCCGAAACCACGGCGTCGGGGAGCGATGTCGCCTCCCGCATGGCCTCCAACCGCACCGTATAAGGCTTGGAATCGTGGAAGTGGAGAGGGTCGGTCGACACCATGTCGGTGTCGTATTCTTCGTATTCGCCGTTGTCGAAGAGCATTTTCAGCCGCGCTACGGCGCTGATCCGGAAGTGGTATCCACACTTCGGGCAGATCTGCATGCCTTCTTCGAGCGTTTTGCGCCAGATGATCTGACCGCAACCGTCGCACTTGATCCAAAGCCCTTCGGTAATGACGTGGCGGTCGCCGTCGCCAGGTGGCTCGATCGACTGTTTGTCCCGTTTCCACCAGCTCATAGTTGTGGGCTCAATTGACTACGGTATCACGAGGGCACAGTAACTTAGAGGCGCCGGACGGCCTCCTCGACCTGTCGAGCCAGGGCGGCATAGTCGTCCCCGTGAAGGTGCAGCGGTGGTCCGAACTTCACCACGACGGGTCCAGGTCGGGCCATGCGCCAGGTACGGTGCAGGACCTTATCCAGGCCGATCAGGCGGACAGGCACCACCGGAACGTTCAAACGGGACGCCATCATGCCGACGCCGGGCATGAATCGGCCGATCTCGCCTGTGTCGGTGATCTTGCCTTCCGGGAAGATGACAATGCACCAACCCTCACTCACCAACTCGCCCGCCTAGCGCAGAGTTTGCCGGGCGCCGGCTTCGCGCTGCGGGAATGGGAAGGCGTTAAATACGAGTGCCGAGAGGTAGTAATTCAGCGAGTTGGTGAAGCGATCGCCGACCGAATGCTGTTCCGGGTAGAAGTGCGCTTTGAAGAACTCCTTGGACATGGCGGGAGCGATCCGGTAGCGCCATTCGCCCGGCAGCCCGTGCATCAGGGCCGGGACATCCAGGTGGCTCTGGTGGTTGGGGGCGAAGATGACCGGTCCTTGCAGACCTTCGAGGTGCTCGCGGCCTTCGGCGCGTACCCAGGTGAAGACGCGCGCCAGAGGCAGCAGCCACAGCGGGAGGTTCACCCGGCGGATCGCATACGCCCACTTCGAGCGATTCCAGGTGGGGAAGTCGACCAGCTCGGCTGGTGCCGGCACAGCGGCCGAACCCTCGATCGCCGGCTCGACGATCAGGCGCTTCAGATCGCCGACGCTTCCGCAGGCGGCGTACGCGCCTTCGTCCACGGTGACGCCGAAGCGCCGTTCGAGCGCCATCAGCAGCTCGACGCGCTCGAGGGAGCTAAGGCCAAGTTCTTCCATCGTGGTCTCAGCCGTTACGATGCGACCGGGCGCGTATTGCGCAACCACGCTCTCGACGTCGTCACTGGACGCTCCCTTAGCGGGCCCGGTGGCGGCGCCCAACACCCATGCGCGAAGTTCGCGCCGCTTCAGCTTGCGGGTGCCCTCGGTGCGGGGCAGTTCGCCGGTTGGCCAGACCGAGAAGGATCGGACTCGCTGGTGATCCTCGAGTTGCGAGTTGGCGGAGCGCACGATCTGGTCGGGATCGGCGCCGTCGGACAGCACCACGACAGCGTGCACGCGCTCGCGGCCATCCTGCGTCACACCGATCACCGCCGAGTCGCGCACGCCTGCCGTTTTGTTCAGCACGCCTTCCACGTCTTCGGGGAAAACGTTGAGACCGTCAGCGGTGACGATCATCTCCTTCTTGCGGCCGCGGATGGACAGCCGACCGGCTTCATCGAGGGCTCCGATATCTCCGGTGCGGAACCATCCGTCTTCGAAGGCTTTGGCTGATTCAGCGTCGGGGTTGAGATAGCCGGATGTGACGTTATCGCCGCGCACCAGGATCTCGCCGTCCTCCGAGATCTTCACCTCCACGCCGGCGATCGGCTTGCCGACGCTCCCTTTGCGGGTGTGGAAGGGATGATTCAGGGTGACGATGGGAGCGGTTTCCGTAAGGCCGTACCCTTGAATCACCACGAACCCGAGGCGGCTCCAGAATTCTTCCAACTCCGGCGGCAGCGGCGCGGCTCCGACGATGAACGCCCAAAATTTCCAGCCGAGCAACCTGTGGACGCGCCGGTAAATCCACCAACGCTTGGCCCAATGCGTTCCCGCCGGAGGCGCTTCGGCGGCTTCTGGCGCTTCTTTAAGCACGTACTCGCGAAGCACATCGAGGATCTTCGGCACGCACACCAGCACCGAGATCCGCCGTGAATGAATCTGGCGGACGATCTCATGCGGGTTGTAGCCACGCATGAACACCACGACACCCGGAAGCATCGGCGGGATAAAGGTGGCCATCGCCTGCCCGAACATGTGGCTCAACGGAAGCAGATTCAGGAAGCGGATGGGTTGGAACGGCTTGGCATATTTCTTGTACTTCTGCATCTCGCGATGCACGGGAATTACGTTGGCAAGGATGTTCTTGTGCTGAATAATGACGCCTTTCGGCTCGGCCGTGGCCCCGGAAGTAAAGAGGATCTCGGCGGTGTCCTCGCGCGTGATGGGAGCCGCGGGCAGCGGCTGGGCGGGCGCGCTCCATCCGAGCGAGCTGAAGGGCCAGACCGGCACACCCATATTGGG
>DASQDN010000180.1:0-8430 GCA_035634155.1 Bryobacteraceae bacterium
TACGGCGTTCGCGTTTGCGTCCATTTCGGGCAGCGCCTGGAATTCACTCACCCACGCGCGATTTAACTTGAACGCCATGGCCGCAGTGCCCTGCATATTCAGGACCTCAATGGTCACTTCCTTGCGATAGGCCACCAGTGACATCGCGGCGTCGCCGAGAGGATTGTTCACCTGGTTGGCCCAAGTGAGAAACTGTTGATCGTGAGTGAGGCCCGCTTCAAGCGTGATGGGCTCGAACTTGGTACGGCCCGGCATCTTGCGGATGATCGACGCGCCGCCTGCCTCCCGCCATTCGACCACCTCCGTAATACGCTTCACCGCCGACATCTTCGAGAGTCCTGCTACCGCCTGGTTGTCCCAAACGACGCGGAACTTGAAGTTCTTGTACGGATCCTTCCGGTGTGAGTTAACGACAAACTGCGGCATGATCTTGTCCTCTTTGCGGGTTTAACCCTTAGGCCGTGCGACCGGCCATCTGCTGCAGTGAAACGACTACGAACTCGGCCGGACGGAGCGGCGCGAATCCCACCAGGATGTTCACGATCCCCGCGGCCTGGTCTTCAGGTCTCGTGGTTTCCGAATCGACCTTCACGAAGTATGCCTCCCGCGAGGTCGCGCCGGCGAAGGCTCCGTTGCGGAACTGAATGTCCATGAATGCCGTGATCGTGTTGCGCAACGTCTGCCATAAACGCTGGTCGTTGGGCTCGAACACTGCCCATTGAATGCCGCGATAGATGCTCTGGCGAAGGAATATGGCTGTGCGGCGTACCGGAATGTAACGCCACTCGGACGAGGGCTGCATGGTGCGCGATCCCCATACCACCAGACCCGCGCCTGGAATCCTGCGCAGCGCGTTTACGGCTCGCGGGTTCAATGTGTCCTGATGAACGTCGACAACTTCGAACTCGAAGGACCGAACTCCGCCGAGGCGGACTTCGGTGCCTGCCGGCGCTTTCCATACGCCTCGCCGTCCGTCCGTTTGCGCATACAATCCCGCAACATAGCCCGATGGCGGGATGAAGATTGTGGGATTGCGACCTACGCCGGCCGGGTCGAGCACCTCGATGTGCGGCCAGTACACAGCATTGAAGGTGGTGGCATTCACCGGAACCACACCGCCCGTGCCGGAAGCGTAGTTCGCCGCGGCTGTGATTGGGTTGGTTTCGTCCGCCAGCGATGGCATATTGCCGACGAAGAACAGATCGAGTTGAGGACGGTTGTTGACGTACTGAACGAAGAAGTTCTCGAAGGCAACAAAATCGTCCGCAGTTGTCGCTGCTTCCGGCAACATGCGCGATGACGCAGCCACCATCAAGGAAGCATCGTCAATCTCAAGCAGACGGTCGGTGAGGAAGACCGGAAGGCTGGCCGCCGTGAACAAGTCGTCTCCACCGGCTCCACCAGTCAGCGGCTGCGCGTCGGGCAGGAGTTCGGCCGCGGTCGGAAAACGCGGGAGAATGTCGTCGTTGTCGAGATCGGCGGGAATGTAAGGAGCAACCGTGCCGTTCCACCGTACATAGGCGCTACGCCGAAGGGCATCGACGATATAGTTCTCATCGAGCGGATCGGCCGAGAGACGGTCGAATTCCTCTACCAGCACGGCAGTCGTCGATCCCGGCGGCGTATAAAACACTGCGAGTCGTAATCGGAGGCGATCCGCCGCGGCTGTGGAATCGGTGGAAAGCGCTGCCGCTACCGAAACGCTGTCGCCCCATGCGCCGGGAGAACTCGCTTCAAGAAACGCCTGAACGCCGGCTCCGGGCTCATCGCGTCCGGACGTGGCGGTGGTGTTGGGATTTACGATGTCAAAGCCGCTTGCCAAACGGAGGATGTAGGCGCTGGTTCCCCCATTCGAGAAGAACCCGTCGAGCGCGTACGGCAGCAGAAGGCGACCGCTTCCAGGATCGGCAACTCCGGTGAGGCGGCGACGATATCCGCCAAAAAGCCTCGTATATTCTGTGCGTCCGCTGATGCGAGTGACTTCCAGCGGACCACGCTCAGTTTCACCGACAAAAATTGCGGTGGATGTTGGAACGCCTTCAATACTACGGACACCGCTCGGTATTTCACGGACGAATACGCCCGGATGTAGAAAGCTTGCCACGCGAAAGTCCTCCAACGGTAGCGGCTATCGGCGGCTATTTAGAGCATGGGCCGTCGTAATCGACACTACTCATGTTCGCCTGTTTACAGGCTTAAACCCACGCCCGAAATACTCGGTACTGCGATACTGCCCGGTTTTGACTCAGGCAAGAATATCACGCACATTAAGGGAGGTCAATACGTGAATTTAGATGTAATTTCTTACGACGATCGCTGCCCGAGCTAGTTCGCGGCGGAGCGACATTCGGCGGGTTAGCTAACTTGGCGGATGCGTGAGCACGCTGGGGTCTGAACCACGGCCTTGCTTTCATCCACCAGCCACTGCGCCCGAAAGCTTCTGCCTTTCTTCAAAGGACCGGAGAAGGCTCGTGCACTGCTGGCCGTCAGGCTGCACCAGCAGCGATAGCCAATGCCCATCACGCTGCAGGGTGTTCAGGTGCACGACACTGCCGTCGATTGCCATTGCGGGCACGTCGGACAGCCGCGTCGGCTGCGCTTCCACGGTCCAGACAGGCGACTGCGAATTCGCGGCCTAGCATGCAATTTCAATGGATGCTCCGGCGGTTCCTTGTCTGGTCCAAGCTTACGGGATTACGAACTTGATTCACCTGCGATTTTCGGCGGCGGTCATTCCGTTCAATCCGTTCGAATCGGTCAACGACACCAGACCATCCGCCTGAGTGCGTAACAACAGATCAGACTTGCGGCCTCCTTGAGCGCAATCCTGTGGTGGATGCCATCTGCCGCCTTAAACAAGCGTGTGCGATCTGCTTTTGAAGAAACTCAACTCGCAACAATGCGAGCAACTGGCGCCGCGATTCCTGCCGCCGTCTACCAACCCGAGGCGCAGCTGCCGCAACTCGCACCTTAGGGGAAACGCTTTCTTCTTGGTCCGAGGAGATTGCCGCCATGGGCCGTTCACCAAGCTCAACGAAATAACGAAGGGTTCCATACGAAAATGGCGATGATCTCGCGGCAAGCCTTCGGCTTTCGCAACTTTGAAAACTAGGGAAAGCGCATTCAGGTGCTGTGCGGATGACTTACGGGATCGAGGGCTGCCCCCGTTGTTGGCGTAGAGCCGATTATAGATGGCTCCTCAGGTAGGATTCGAACCTACAACCCTTCGGTTAACAGCCGAATGCTCTACCGTTGAGCTACTGAGGAGTGTTCGGTAGGGACGCCTTTTATTACACCAAACGGCCCTGCTGCTGTCAACTTCATCACACAAACTTCATCACACCGAATCCAGCCTGCTATTTGTGCTTAAACGGCGACGACAAGTATCGCCGCGACTCCTTCGCCACGTCTGATTCCGGGGCGACCCCTACTGCCCGTTTGTACGCCGCGAGCGCTTCCTGTCGGCGACCCTTCTGGTCCTGTAATTGACCCAGCCTCATCCACGCCATCATTGAGGTGTGCCGGTCCAGATTCGCTCCCGAAGCGGTGGCCTTCTTCATTTGCTCTAAGGCAGCATCGGTGTCTTGGTACCAGAACAGCAGGTTTCCGCGATAGTAGTAGATCGTCTCTAGTGGCAACGTGGCAAACCCAGAAGCCCCCGAGAGCTTCAACTCCTCGATCTTGTCCAGCGCAGCGAGCGCGGGCTCCTTCTGCCCGGAGTCGCTGTACATCTGTACCGTCTCCAGCCGGAACAGGTAGTTCCTCGGAAAACGTCCGATCAAGCCGTTCAACAGCGGGAGCGCCTGCTCAGGCTTCTTCTCCCTGCGGTAAATCACCGCGAGCAGCACCTGGGCGTCGTACCGGTTCATCACGCCTTTCTCCGAAACCAGTTGCAGGGTTCGGATGCCCGCCTCTCGGTCGCCTCGAAACCCTGCCACAAATCCGAGAACCTTGATGTGAAACGGCAAACTCCCCACGATGTAATCATGGAGCCCCTGCACCAAGCGCGCATCCATGTGCGATGGCGCCACTTCCACCACGCGATTGTGGGCCTTGCGAGCCGCCGTAGCATCGCGAAGCGAATCGAGCCACGCCTTCCGGACAAGGAAGTTGTAGTTCGCGCGCAGCCCATGCGCAACTCCAAGAGCATAAAGGGCGCCGGCATCATTTGGGTTCGTTTGAATCTTTCGGTTCGCGATCTCCATCGCCTTGGAGATGGACTCGTTGAACTCGCGCTCGGCCTCCGGTGTGGTGGTCAGCTTCTCGCGTCCCACAAATGGGTTCGTTCCGCTCACGAGTTCGCTTTCCAGAGCGCCTCCTCGCAGCATTTCGCGATACAGCACGGCTTGGGCGACGTGGTTGTGGAAATTCGGATTCGCCGGCTCGATCGAAACGAGCTTACGGAACTCGGCTATCGATTGGTCGTATTCCAGATTGTAGAAGTGGTCGAACCCCTTCGTCACTCGAGGATCAATCCCCTCGGCAGCCGGAACGGCGGCAGCACACACAACCAGCAGAAGTGTTAAACGCAAGCAGGCTCTTCCTTCAATCGACCCAACGCCCACGCCGCGTGCTCGGCGATCACCGGGTCTTCCGAACCAGCCAGTCGGTCCAGGATCGGCCGGTACCGCGAATCCCCCGAGTTGCCCATCGCGATCGCGACATTGCGCACGAAACCCGAGTACTTCGACCGCCAGATGGGAGTGCGACGAAAGCGGGACCGGAACTCATCGGGCGACAACGACGCCAATTCCTCCAACGAGGCTTCCTCTACTGCGGACGTAAACAGGGGATCGGTCGTTTCCGTGGCCCGGCGGTTCCAGGGGCACACGTCCTGGCAGATGTCGCATCCGAACACCCAGTCACCGAGCGATTCGCGCCACGGCTCCGGAATTGCGCCGCGGTGCTCGATCGTGTAGTACGAAATGCATCGCGTGCTGTCGAGCACCGTCCGAAGTCCACCCGGGCGCAAGGCATCGGTGGGGCACGCCTCCACACACCGGGTGCAGGTACCGCAGCGGTCCGGAGCCGGGCTGTCCGGAGTAAGCGGGAGGGACGTCAGAAGCTCGCCGAGAAACAGCCACGACCCACGTTCTTGATTGATAAGGCAGGTATTGCGACCGATCCAACCTAAGCCGGCCAGCCTCGCGAGACTGCGCTCCAGTAGCGGTCCCGTGTCGACGAACGCGCGGAAGTCGAAGTTGCCGAAAGCGTCGCGCAGTTTCTCCGCCAGCGCCTCCAAACCGCGCTTCATGACCCCGTGATAGTCATCGGCTACGGCATATTGCGCGATGTGAGGCGCGGGTTGGGCTTGCTTGTAGACCTTGGCGACACAGATGACGGATCGTGCAGTCGGAAGCAGGAGCCGTGGATCCTGCCGCAGGTGGGCGCGGTGGTCGGTCAGATAACCCATCGAGCCAGCCATGCCCGCGGCCACCCACTCAAGGAAGCTTTCAGCGTCGGACAGTGGGGCGGCCGGGGCCACTCCCGCGAGTTCGAACCCGCAGTCGCGCGCCAGCTGCTGTACCGTCGCGGTCCTCACCCTTCTATGGTAGCGGGTGGGGTGCCTCCGGGCTCGCACTGTCGCGAGTTAGACAGAACGAACCCAAACCGCGACGAGCATGGCAGCTAGCCCGAGGAAACTCCCGAACGGCAACTCGTAGGTGTGGGCGTCTTTCCTGGTGAGGAAGATGAACAGAAGCCCCACCACGGATCCCATAACCGATCCCATGACGACCGTCAGCAGTGCGGGCCCGAGTCCGAGGAAGGCCCCGATCATCCCGACCATCTTCACGTCGCCAAATCCGAGTCCTTCTCGCCGACGGATCTTCTCGTAGAACCACCCGATCGACCAGAGAATTCCGCTCAGCAGACTCGCGGCAAACGCCGACTCGGCAACGGACTTCAAAGCGACCGGCCATTCCTGCGGCAGCACCAACTGCAATAGCCCCATTGGCATGGGCACGAAAGCAGCGAAGATCAATCCGAGAGCGATGCCGCCCTTGGTGAACTCATCGGCTAGGATGCGTTCTTCCAAATCCATCGCAATCAGCGCGATTTGAATTGCGGCAAAGGCGCAATACTTCACCGCCTCCAGTGTCGGCCCAAGCCATACGAGAACGCCAAAGAACGCGAGTCCCGTGAACAATTCCACCAGCGGATAGCGCAACGGAATGCCTGCCCGGCAACTGCGGCATCGTCCTCCGAGCACCGCATAGCTCACCACCGGGATGTTGTCATACCAGGCGATTTCGGTGTCGCAGTGAGGGCAGAAACTGCGCTTAGGATTAGCCACGGAAATGTCGCGCGGCATGCGGAAAACGCAAACATTCAGAAAGCTGCCGATGATCAGTCCAAATAAACCTGCGAGGATCGCCTCGATCACCTGACTACCCGGTCGTACACTTCCCTGGTTCTGTCAATCATGTTGCGTGAAGAGAACTGCTGCTCGATGCAGGCGCGCGCGTTGGCGCTCAACGTCGGGCGTAGTTCGAGGGCGCGGCCGATCGCTTCGGCGATGGCGTTAGGTTCGTTTTCGGTCAGGATTCCATTCTCGCAATGGCGCACGATTTCCGGCAAGCCCCCGACCGCGCTGGCGACGACGGGCACACCATGGGCCATCGCGAGTAATGCGGCCGAGCCCAATCCTTCCGATCGGGTAATGTACACGAGCAGCGACGCGGTGGGCAAGTCCGCCTGAAGATCCTCCGAGAAGTGCAGGTCAACACCCGCGATTCGAGCCGCCTCTTGCGCCAAGTCGGAACCCTTCATTGGGTCCAGCGTTGCGGGGGCGATCACGCGCTCACCTTGAGCGACCGTCTGGGGCAGGTCGACGCCGTCGTATATGACAGAAATCTTGTGTTCGGGGATCTCCGCTTCAACCAGGGTGCGCTTCACGTGCTCGGATACAGCGAGGTATCGATCGGCACGACCGTACTTCCAGCGCGATAGAAATGTCTTCCCTACCGGAAATCCAACTCGCCGGGAGACCACGAGCGGCACGCGCGGCAACGCGGCTGCCCAGGTGTGGGAGCGCGCATCGTGCGCGTGGATCACGTCGTAATCGTTAATCATGGCGCCGAGCGAAAGCATAGTCAGCGGCTCCACGGCGAGGTTATGCGCCTTTGCCTCATTCATCAATGGACCAGCGGCGGGCGTCAGCAGCGTGTTGCCGGCGCCCAGCCCTTTTAGCAGGGAAAGCACCTGCCACTGTCCGCCGCGCATTTCCTTTCCTGAATCGAGGTGCAAAACCCGCATCTGGGGTCCTCCGTCGGGTGGGGTCAGCGTCGCGGCGCCATGTTGCGCGCCTTGGCGTACTTTACGAAATTGTAGAGCGCCGCCATGTACGCTATCGTAAGCCCTTCGAGCCCGTCGCGGAAACCGCGTTGTAACACGTAGGTTTTCAGGAAGGTCCACGGCGGGTCCAGAAGCAGCTTGCTTGTAGAAACGCCCCTGTTCTGCGCTACGATCTGCTCGGCCGCGAGTGTGGTGTAGCGGTCCATGGTTTTGAAGTGCTCGGCAAATGAGTCGCAGGTGAAGTGCAGCAGATCCGCATTCAGCCGACCCACCGTACCCTTCACCTTGACGCTTTCATGCACGAAATCGCCGACCCATGTAGCTTTCTTCCGGTCGTACAGCCGCACCTTGCGATCCGGGTACCAGCCGGAATGCAAGATCCAGCGCCCCATGTACTGAGCCATGCGCGGAACCGTGTAGGCATCGTAGCGCGGGCCGTTCTTCTTGATCTGCCAGATCTCGGCTTCCAGCGCTTCGCTGAGCGCTTCGTCCGCGTCAATGGACAGGATCCATTCGTTGGAGGCGCGCTCCGCCGCAAGGTTCTTTTGGCGAGCATAGCCTGGCCAGGGGCTCTCGATCACTTTGGCGCCGAGGCGCTCCGCGATCTCCGGCGTGCGATCGGTGGAATGGCTGTCGACCACAACGATCTCATCGCAACAGCGGAGGCTTTCCATCGCCCGCGCGATATTGCGCTCTTCGTTGAAGGTGATGATGGTGGCCGAGATCCGCATCGAACGTCAGGTCCGCACCGGCGACACGGAAAAGGACAACACGAAAATCAGCAGTGCCAGCAGCGCAAGTTGCACGCGCCCCGCGCCCAGCGGCGTAGTGTCGTACAGGCGTGGGTGCTTCATGCCAAAGAAGAAGATCAGCGCAGCCCAGAATATCCAACTCCACGTGTCCGAAAAATAGCCGAGGGGCAGCAATGCAAACACGAAGAGGCGCGTAAGCAACTTGTGATGGTTGCCCACGAACGAATACAGAATATGCCCGCCGTCGAGTTGTCCCATAGGCATCAGGTTCAGCGCGGTCGCGAGTACGCCCGCCCAGGCAGCGCGCGCGATCGGATGTACAAGAATATCGGCGGGAAGGACGTCCGGCATAATCCAAGACTCCAGGATCCGCATCACACCC
>DASQDN010000181.1:0-7328 GCA_035634155.1 Bryobacteraceae bacterium
CGGAAGGATTTCGCAGAGGCAAAGGCGCTGGAGCTCCGCGCGGCAGCTTATGAGGCGGCGCACCCCAATGCTCTGAATCGCTTGAAGAGTGAGAGCTCCCGCTCTCGCACGCGCTGACGGCCAGACGCTGCAGCACATCGGTCTGGTCGGGGACACATATACAATCACTGTCACAGGAGAGGACACCGCGGGACGTTTTTGCGTGATCGATATGTACGTGCCGCCAGGAGGAGGTCCTCCATCGCATCGGCATGACTTCGAGGAGACATTCATTGTTCTGGAAGGCGAGGTAGCCCTGACATTCCGCGCATCAGTTCCACAACGCCTCGGATAAACCAGCGCGGTTGCTCTGCATTTGCTCACCGGCTGGACAGGAGAACTTCTTCCGAGAGGTGGGAATGCCGGTGGAGCAGCAGGCCGAATTCATCGGGATGCCGAAGGGCTCGCTCCGAACTACCGCACGGAGTTGCTGCCGCCTGCTTAGAGCGGGTTAGAACGATCGATTTCTATTGCTGGTTGAGGTTGAGGACCTCGTTCATTGCGCCCTGCCGGTAGCCTTCGAGATCGAGCGTGACGTACTTGAATCCGAGGGGCTTGAAGATCGCCGTGAAGGCTGCGGCCATGTCCGGCGTAAGGGCTTTCGGCATCTCCTCGCGCGCGACTTCGATGCGGACCAGTTCGCCGTGAAAGCGCACTCGGAATTGGCGGAAGCCGAGCGCCTTGATCGACTCTTCGCCGACTTCGACGGTTTTGATGGTTTCGGGCGTGACGGGCGTGCCGTACGGGATGCGTGAGCTGAGGCATGCCGAAGCGGGGCGGTCCCAAGTCTTCAATCCGGCAATGCGGGATAGCTCCCGGATTTCGGCTTTCGTGAGTCCGGCCTCTACCAGCGGGGCCTTCACTTGATGGATGCGCGCGGCGTTCTGGCCGGGGCGGTAATCGCCGAGGTCGTCTTTGTTGACGCCGTAGATGATGTGACGGATGCCGCGGGCGGCGCCGACTTCATCGAGGCGCGTGAATAATTCATCCTTGCAGTGGAAACACCGGTCGGGATTATTGGCCACATATTTCGGATTTTCAAATTCGTATGTGGAGATATATTCGTGCCGGAATCCTGCCTCGCGGGCAAACTCTTCGGCGTCGCGCTTGTGCGATTCGGGAATGGAGGCGGAATCGGCTGTGATGGCGACGGCTTTGGAGCCCAGTACATGCCCGGCGGCCCATGCGAGATAGGCCGAATCGGTTCCGCCCGAATATGCGACTAGCACGTGCCCCAAGCCGCGGAGGATTTCAAACAGCTTTTCCTGCTTTCGCAACAGGACTGCGCTGTCGAGAATCCCGGTATTGGCGCCCGTGATGCCTACCAGTGTTGCCATACGCCTAGTTTAAGCCTTTCGCGGCGGCCTGACCCGTTTGTGCGGAGCAGGCCACTCGCGCGTGTGTGTAGTTACTGGAGCAGATCGCCCTGGTCGCCGTTGGTTCCGCCCTTGTCGACGGTATCCGGGATGCAGGACGCGGCTGCCACCCGATCCCCTTCTTCCAGGCTGACGAGCTTGACGCCTTGCGTCGATCTGCCCGCCTGGCGAATGGTGCTGGAATCGATGCGGATCATCTTGCCGTTTTGCGTGATGATGACGAGCTCGGTGTCTTCTTTCACAGAGAGCACGTTCATCACTTTGCCGATCCGGGCGTTGGTACGCATCAGCATGACGCCCTTGGCGCCACGAGCCGTTTGCCGGTATTCGACGGCGGCGGTTCGCTTGCCAAAGCCATTCTCGGAGATTGACAGGATGAGGTCGTCGTCGCCGACGATTTCGACGCCGACGATGTAGTCGCCTTCGGCGAGGTTCATGGCGCGAACCCCGCGAGCCGGACGTCCCATGGCGCGCACCTGGTCTTCGGTGAATCGCACCGCCATGCCTTCATGGGTTCCGAGGAATACGTAATCGCTGGCCTTGGTGAGGCGAGCCGCGATCAACTCATCGCCGTCGTCGAGGGATAGCGCGATGATGCCGCGCGACATCGGATTATCGAACTCGGTGAGCTGGCACTTCTTGATGACGCCATGCTTGGTCACCATCACGATGTAGCGGTCTTCGACGAATTCCTTCACGGGGAGGAAGGCTTTGACCGTCTCATCCGGCATCAGGTTGATGAGGCCGTTGATGTTCTTGCCTTTTACAGCGGGGCCGGCGTCCGGAATCTCATAGATCTTGAGCCAGTACACGCGACCTTTGTTGGTGAAGATCAACATGTAAGTGTGCGTGTTGGCGACGATGAGGTGCTCGACCGTATCCTCGGTGCGAGTTCCCATGCCGATGCGGCCCTTGCCTCCGCGCGTTTGGCGGGTGTAGGTGTCGATGGGAGTGCGCTTGAGATAACCACCGCGGGTGACGGTGACCGCGACGTCTTCCTGCTGGACCAGGTCCTCCAGGTTGAAGTCGCCGACGTCTTCCACGATCTGAGTGCGGCGGGCGTCGCCGAAGGTCTTCTTTACTTCGTTGAGCTCGGCGACGATAACCGATCGGAGCTTGGATTCCGAGCCGAGGATCTCCAGGTAGTCGGCGATCATGCGCTGGATCTCGGCGAGCTCGTCAAGAATCTTCTGTTGCTCCATGCCGGTGAGGCGCTGGAGCTGCAGTTCGATGATGGCCTGCGCCTGACGGTCGCTGAAGTCGAACACGGCGCGGTCGATCTCGGCGGTAAGGCGGAGGCGGCCGGCGACCACTGGGAGAAGGGACGCCAACACGGCGGCATCGCCGGTGAGTCCCGCTCGCGCGTCTTTGGGAGTTTTCGAAGCGCGGATCAACTCGATCACGAGGTCGAGCTGATCGAGGGCTTTCTTGAAGCCAAGCAAAAGGTGCTCGCGTTCCCGGGCTTTGCGGAGAAGGAAGTCGGTACGACGACGCACGACATCGATGCGGTGATCGATGAAGCGGCGGAGGCAATCGAGAATTCCAAGCTCGCGCGGCTGCCCATTGACGATGGACAGCATGATGACGCCGAAGTTCGCCTGCATCTGCGTGTGCTTGTACAGATTGTTGAGCACGACTTCGGGCGTTTCGCCGCGCTTGAGCTCGATCACGATTCGCATGCCGTCGCGATCGCTTTCATCGCGCACGTCGCTGATGCCTTCGAGGCGCTTGTCACCCACCAACGCTGCGATGTCGGCGATGAGGCGCGCCTTGTTGACCTGGTACGGGAGCTCGGTGACAATGAGCGCTTCGCGATCGCGGCTGATGTCTTCGGTGGCGACTTTGGCTCGGACTTTGAGGGTGCCGCGTCCGCGGTTGTAGTAGTCGATGATGCCAGCGCGTCCGAGCAGGATTCCGCCGGTAGGGAAGTCGGGGCCGGGCGCGATCTCCAGGAGTTCGGCGAGGGTGAGATGGGGGTTCTGCACCAGCGCTATTGTGGCGGCCACCATTTCCGTGATGTTGTGGGGAGGGATGTTGGTCGCCATGCCGACGGCGATGCCTGAAGAGCCGTTGATCAGCATGTTGGGCACCCGCGCCGGGAGCACTTCGGGCTCTTCGGTGCTGTCGTCGAAGTTGGGTTTGAAGTCGACCGTTTCCTTGTCGATGTCGTCGAGCAGGGTATGCGCGATTCGCGACAGGCGCGCTTCGGTGTACCGGTATGCGGCCGGCGGATCGCCGTCGACCGAGCCGAAGTTTCCTTGACCATCGACAAGCATGTAGCGCAGGGAGAACGGCTGAGCCATGCGGACAAGGGCGTCATAGACGGCGGTGTCGCCGTGCGGGTGGTACTTGCCGAGCACGTCTCCGATGATGCGGGCGCACTTTTTGGTCGGACGGTTGAAATTGAGTCCCATCTCGCCCATCGCGTAAAGGATGCGGCGATGGACGGGCTTCAAGCCGTCGCGGATATCGGGCAGCGCTCGACCTACGATGACGCTCATCGAATAGTCGAGATACGACCGCTTCATCTCCTCTTCGATGTTGACCGGGATCAGATTGCGATTCCCGTCGCCTCCGGCCGGATTTTGAGGTCCGCCGCCGCCCCCGCCGGGCGGTACAGGCGGGTTGCCGATGTTGTCGTTATCTGCCAAGAATTGCTCCTGAATGTCTTTGGATGGACCCCTTTATTTTAACAGATACGCCCCCCTCAAAGCTCGCTAACTACTGGTAAACTGAAGACTAAACTGCATGATCTCCCTCGTCATCCCCATCCACAATGAGGAGCCTGCCATTCTTCCTCTGTACGACCGGCTCACCACGGTTCTGGAGGCAATGAACAAGCCCTACGAGATTCTGTTTGTGGACGACGCCTCGACCGATCGCAGCTTTGAACTGCTGGCGAACCTGGTGGAGACCGATGGTCGGCTGAAGGTGATTCGGCTGCGCCGAAATTTCGGGCAGACGGCAGCGCTGTCGGCTGGGTTCGATGAAGCTCAGGGCGACGTGATTATTTCGATGGATGGGGACCTGCAGCATGATCCTGAGGATATTCCCGCGCTGCTGGAGAAGGTGGAAGAAGGGTTCGACATCGCGAGCGGCTGGCGTAAGAACCGGCTGGATAACGCTATCACGCGCAAGATTCCGTCGCGAATCGCGAACTGGTTGATGGCGAAGGCTTCCGGGGTGAAGCTGCGGGATTTCGGTACGACGTTCAAGGCATACCGGTCCGAGATTTTGAAGGACGTGAACCTTTATGGGGAACTGCATCGCTTCATTCCGGCGTTAGCTTCGTTCTATGGGGCTCGGGTGGTGGAGGTGCCGATTCGCAATTCGCCGCGAGTGAGCGGCGGGTCGCATTACGGGTTGGGTCGGACGTTCCGGGTGCTGTTCGACATCATTACGATTAAGTTTTTGCTGAAGTATTTTACGCGGCCGATGCATTTCTTCGGGCAGTTCGGGCTCCTGGGCGTGGGCACGGGCGGCGCGATTCTGACGTACCTGCTGTTTTATAAGCTGTTCGGGAATGAGCTGGTGCTCGACCATGGGCCGCTGTTGATTGCGGGGGCGCTGCTGTTTTTGACTGGCTTGATGATGTTTTGCACGGGGTTAATCGGTGAGATCTGCGTTCGGACGTACTTTGAGAGTCAGGGCCGCCGGATTTACGCGGTGCGTGAGATTCGCATGAAGCGCGAGGCTCAGTCGGCGGCCGATAGCGCGCGTTAGTTTAACGGCCGTTTATCTGGGCCGCCGGGTCGATGTTTCTTCGCGGATGATGGCGTTCATGGCCGCGAGTCGCACGGGCTTGGGGATTGCGGGGCTGCTTAGGTAGCCGTATAGGTTAAGCGCGTGGTCGCGTTGACCTTCGGCGAGCAAGCTTTCCGCGCACACCAAGCCTGCGTCGGCGACTGCCAGGTGAACGGCTCCCGAGGTCTTGGGTAGCGCTCCCAAGAGCTGCTTCATGGTTGCAACACCGCCAATCTTACCTAGTGACGCGATGGCTGCCGTTGCGATTTGCGGATCGGCGTCGGACATCAGCTTCGTGAGTTCGGGTACTGCTTTGGCGTCGCGGCGCTTGCCAATGGAATTAATCACGCCAATCAAGAAGAGTCCCTTCAGCTTGGGCAGGCTCGCGCGGAGCGCTTCATCGACGGAAGGGTCGGCGATCGGCTCCAGGCCATAGCGCGCATAGGTGTTCAGATGCTCGTCCGATAGGAGGGCCGCCATGGCAGGAACGGCATCCTTTGCTCCCAATTCGCCTGCGCGTTGACAGGCGCGGGCTTTCTGGAATTCCGATGCGTTGGCGTCGCTGAGGATCTTCACCAAACCGGCGGCGTCCATTTTCGCGATGTCGCCTTCCTGGAACTCCAGGGGAGGCGTCGGCTTTGGAGGCTTTGCCGCCGCGGTCGCGGGAGCTGTTTGTGTTGCTTGCTGCATTTCTTGATTCCCTCCTCAGACACGCCACGGCTCGCGCAGGGCGCGCGACCGCATCCGATTTGCAATCTCGTCGTTGGTGAACTCGCGTTTGGCGGGATCCCACGTCAGGGTCTTCCCGCGTTGGAAAGCGATGAATGCCGCGTGGCAGACGATATGGGAGTTCGCTGCCGCGGCCGCGCTTGCCTGTGGCTGCTGGCGAGTCTTGATGCAGCGCAGCAGATCTTCCAAGTGATAGGCCAGCGCGAGATTCGCGGCAGTGGTGGGGCGCAGGAAGGGCTTGATGTTGTCCGAGCACTCGATCCTGGTTGCGTCGCCAGTCTCCACCCAGCCTTTGTCGCCTTCGATGCGGAAACTGCAGGAACCCGTTTTCAGACTGCCATCCCAGCCGTCGTCTCGCATGACGAGGTTGACGCCGTTGGCGTACTTGCAGTTCACCTTGTAAGGTCCGACGTTGCCACCAACGGGCTCGTAGCTGATGGGCTGAGTTTCATCGAGGTCCGCGGCCCAGTGGCATAAGTCGACAGTGTGCGATCCCCATTCTAGGATTCCGCCGCCGTGAAAATCATAATAATTGCGCCAGCCGCCGCGCACATATTCGGGATTGTAAGGACGCCATGGAGCGGGTCCGAGCCATCGATCCCAATCGATGACTTGTTTCGGTGGGAGCTCGGCGGCGGGTAGCCAATCGCGGCTCGGGAGGGGAGGCCAGTTCACCGAGGGTCCAACGTTGGCGTATAGCGTTTGGAGTTTGCCGAGTACTCCGGATTTTAAGAGTTCCTTGCAGAGCTGGAAGTTGCCGCCGTTTCGACGCTGGCATCCAGCCTGGTAGACGCGGTTGTAACGACGGAAAGCATCGGCAAGCGCCCAGCTTTCTTCCATCGACATGGAGCACGGCTTTTCGCAGTACACGTCCTTGCCGTGCTGGGCTGCGATGATGGACAACGGCGTGTGCCAGCGATCGCCTGTGGCAATCAGCACCGCATCGATGTCGCCGCGCGCGAGCAGCGCGTACTGGTCGTCGTACATCTGGCAGTCGCGATTGCCATATTTCTGGTCGACCATGGACTTGACGGCTTCGCGCCGTTCATTGCGCACGTCGCAGATGGCAACGAATCGCGCTTGGCCGAAGCTGAGCAGCGCTCGGAGATCGGAGTTGCCGCGGGCGCCGATGCCGATGCCGCCGAATACGATTTTGTCGCTGGGTGGGACGGCGCCCGACCGTTGACCTAAGACGGAGCAGGGAACAATAGCCGGGAAGACCGCGGCCTTCAGGATCTGTCGTCTGGTTGGCATGTAGCTACTCACCCAGGATTCTATACCCGCTAGAGGTCCAGTTGCCATCTCCGGTTGAGAAGGCATAGATTAAGAACCACCATGCTCCGAGCATCTGCGCTTTCGCTTCTGATCGCGATGCGGACCTTTGCCGCAGAGCCACAATTGCTGGAACTCACTGGGGATTTGAATGTGCATGATCCGGTG
>DASQDN010000182.1:0-7824 GCA_035634155.1 Bryobacteraceae bacterium
CGGCCATCCTCAATCAGGTAGCTCTCAGAGGCGGAGAAGACGAAGTTGCCGCTCGTGATATCCACCTGACCGCCGCCGAAGTTCGCGCAGTACAGGCCCTTAGGAACGGATCGAATGATCTCTTCCGGATCGCTGTCGCCGGCGAGCATGAACGTATTGGTCATGCGAGGCATCGGAATGTGTTGATAGCTCTCCCGCCGGCCCGAGCCCGTCGGACGCGCGCGAGTGATGCGACTCGACAGCTTGTCCTGCAGGTACCCTCGCAGCACGCCGTTTTCGATCAGCACATTCTGCTGTGTCGGATTACCCTCATCGTCCACATTGAGGGACCCGCGGCGGTCGCGGATGGAGCCATCGTCCACCACGGTGCACAACGGACTCGCCACCTGCTCGCCGACCCGGTCGCTGAAGGCGGAAACGCCCTTCCGATTGAAGTCGGCCTCCAATCCATGCCCTACCGCTTCATGGAGCAGAATGCCCGGCCAACCCGGACCGAGCACCACCGTCATCTCACCGGCGGGCGCGGGGATGGCCGCCAATTGGATGATGGCTTGACGGACCGCCTGCTGGGCGAAGTGCTCGGGTGTCTTTTCGTTCAGGAAGAATTCAAGGCTTACGCGTCCACCGCCACCGGCATAACCGCGCTGCGGCGTTCCGTTGCCCTCGCGCGCCAGGGCAGCGACACCGATACGCGCCAGCGGTTGACGGTCATAGTTCAACACGCCGTCACTGGTGGCGATCAGCACATGCCGCAGATTGTCGACATAGCTGGCCTGCACCTGGAACACTCGCGCATCCGCCGCCCGCGCAGCCCGGTCGGCCCGCTTGACCAAATCAACACGCTCGACCAGAGACGTTTCGCTCGGCGCGACTAGCACCGGATACAGATCGCGTTTGGGACCCTCATGCAGCCCGGCCTTCTCGACCTGTGCCGGGCCGCTCGCAATACAGGCCGCCACTCGAGCGGCCTTGCGAATTTTGTCGGGAGCGAGGTCGTCAGAGAACGCGTAGCCTGTGCGCTCTCCCGCGATGACACGAATGCCGACGCCAAGTGTGACGCCTTGTGTGGCGCTCTTGACGATGCCCTCATCGATGCTGATGGAGCTGGTGGCAACGTACTCGAAATAAAGATCGGCGTATTCCCCGCCGCTCGAGAGTGCCTCAGACAGGTAGCTCTCCAGATCACGCTCGGTGATATTGAACTTACGGGCGAAAAACGAATCGGGAAAGCCCATACGTCTTCAGACTAGCATCGCGCCGGTAATAGACGATCTCTGCAAGGCCGGCCTTCTCACGGTGTACGGCACTGTAGCCCCGGATCGAGGGCGGCGTCGGCGGGCTGTAGCGTGTTGTGACGAACGGAAACTCGGCCGGAAGATTGGACCGGTCACACTCTCTCAACCCGCGCTCGTAGACACGCAGATATTGAAGCTGGTCCTTATCCCATACGTAGACACACGCGTGCGAGGCCAATTTCCGCGCGGGCGTTTCCCAATCCTCCAGGGTGGTTGTGGCCTGTCGAAAGTCGTATTTTAGCGAGGCGCCCAGGAGGGGAATCAACATCAATGAAGCTCCCCATTTAGGCATGGCGGCTGCACCGGCCACCGCCAAAAGTACGAGAAAAGGAAGTGCGAAGATCAGTTGCCGCCCGGCAAAGTAGTACCCGAGCATCGCATCTGCGATCAACGGCATCACGAGTCCCGCGGCAGCGGGCGCCACCAACCGCATGTCCTTTGTGAAGTACGCGCCTACGCCGGCCAGCAGCAGCAGCGGCACCGAACAGAAGTACCCCCCGCCGGCCAGTTCGCGAATGTATCCAAGCAGCGAAAGGTGTGCCCAATCCAGCGCATACGTATTGGCGCGAGCGGCCGTCTGCGTGGCGCGCTGAATCAGGAACCACGGAACATACGAGGCGACCGCGGTACACATGGCCATCAGGATAGGAAGGCGCCACTTCGCGTTGCGCCACACGCTCCATCCCGCGAGCGTCAAAGGCCCAAATACACTGTAGACCTGCGAGTACAGGCACGCAGCGACCGCCAGACCGAAGCCGTAAACGTGGCCGTGAGATCCCTCGCGGTCGAGCCGGGTCCAGAACCAGAACGCAAGCAGCGCAAAGAACAAGCCCTGCGAATACGGGCGAGCTTCCACACCGTACCGATACACATGGGGAAGTAAACTGAACACCACGGCGGCAAGCAGCCAGAGCGGACGCGCGTACTCGCGCGCGACGCGCAGGAACATCCACAACGACGCCGCCCCAAACACGATTGCGGGAAGCCGCACAGTGAAGGAGGAGAAGCCCAACGCATCCAACGCGAGCTTCTGGGCAACGAAGTTCAGCGGTGTGGCTCCCGGACTGATCTGAGACCAGTAGAGCAACTCGCCCCACGACCGTTGATATGTGCCGACCAGTTCGTGTAGCTCGTCGAGCCAAAGCCCGGTGAAGGCCGCTCCGAGTCCGAGCAGCGCCAAATAGATTGCAAGGAGGAAGCGAATAGGTTCAGTTTACGGCATGGCAGGCCTTCGAAAGACGCGAAGGTCATGCATGTACCAAAGCATCTGGAACGATCCCGAGCTTTCCAGTTGTAAACCCGCTTCCGACGCCCATCGTTCCACCGTGGCAATCGGCACGTAATGAATCCACTCGCGGGCGACCACCAGGTCATGGGCGCGATTCGCCCAGGCCAGATGCCAGGGGCGATCGCTCATGTCCTTATACAGCAGTACGCCACCAGGCGCGACACGCTCCACAGCAGATTTAAATGCGCGCTCCTGGAATGTGCGCGGGATATGATGTAGCACGTCGAGCATAGAAACTACATCGAATTGCCCACCCGGCCATGGCTGATCTTTAGGTATGTGTTGGAAGCGCAGGCGGCCACCGCCACGGGTTTGCGCCATGCTCGTCGCGCAATCGATAGCGACGCGCGAAGCGTCGAAACCTAAACCATGCACGTCATGCTTGAAATGATGAAGCAGTCCGAGAAAGATGCCGCTGCCGCAACCCACATCCAGCACTGAGGCGCCCTTGGGGACGATCGGAAGCAGCTCATGAAACGGACAGATCCGAGGCCGGTAATGCTGCATGATGCGAAGCAGCCAAGGGCCGCTGTCGAATAACTCGCGGGCGGCGCGCGACAGACTGGCACGATCCGGCTTCAGTTGGATCCAGCCGCCGCCGACTTTGCCTTACCTTTGCCCGTCATGGATCGAATGAAGTCGACCTCTTCCTGCTTGTAGGGCCGGCCATCGGTGTGAAAGACTTCATGGAACCAAATCGCGGGTTCTCGATCCGTGTACGGCTTCTGCCACGAGTCCCAGGGGAGGTTTGTCTGTGTCTTTCCCGCTACCAAGCCCCAGTTGATCATCGCGACCTTCAGGGGCTTCGCAATCGGCATGCTCCCTTGAAACGTGCTCTTGTTGCCGCGAGCCATGTACTCGGTACACAACAGCGGACGATTGAACCGTTGCAGCGATCGAATGCGCTGCTCAAACTTGTTGGGCGCTTCGTAGCTGTGGAATGAGATGACATCGGAATTGTCGAGTTGAATCCGGTCCATCTTCGTTAATTTGTCGTCGGAGGACCAGTCATCCCCTCTCCATACGCCGCTCGTCAAAGGCTGCCGTGGCTTGGCTGCGCGAGCCCACGCAAACACCTTCGGAAGGAGAGCCTCTACAAGAGCTACTTTGTTGGCGGGCTCCTGTTTGCCGTACGACGACGTATTCATGTTGTCCGGCTCATTCCAAACGTCCCATGCGAGTACTCGATCGTCGTTTGCGAACGCGCCCACCACACCTTTGACGTATGCCTCGAGCCGAGCGTGCTGAGATGCATCCCGCAACGCGTCGGACCCGGGACTCTGTACCCATCCGGAGTTATGCACGCCGGGAGTTGGAGCGCGCTGTTTGCCGAGTTTAGGAAATGGGTCCCAGCACGAATCAAACAACACGAACATGGGGCGGATCCTATGTTTAGCTGCGAGCGAAAGGAAGGTATCGATTCGCTTGCGGAATCCCGCTGAATCCTGCTGCCAAACCAGATCGTGCAGGTACACACGCATCGTATTCATGCCGATGCTCTCGGCCCAGCCCAATTCCAGGTCAATGCGCTTAGGGTCGAATGTGTCGGCCTGCCACATTTCCAGTTCATTGATGGCGCTCGCCGGATTGTAGTTTGCCCCAACCAGCCAGGGTAGTTTGGCGTACCAGTCGCGGGCAGCCTGCTCGGTCCAACGCTGCGCAAAAGCAGGCAGTGCAAGACTCAACCAAAGGAAGGCAACAAAACATCGACGTCTCATGGCAATTGCGATTGTATAAGACTGCAGGCTTTCGCGAGCGTACTGGCGTTCCCTAATAGCCAAGACGGCGCGGATCAGTCGTTAGAATTGAAAGCCCGACTCAATTACACGTCCAGTCTTGTCTACGACCGCAGTAGCCCTGAAGCCGTTCTGCTCTCCGCGCCCGAAACGCAGATCGATCAACTCCACCAGATCGGCATCAGGCACACCCGCCGACGGAGTAACCCGCCACAGCGGCGTGCGGGCGAACTTCTGCATCACTTGGAAGACGGGCAGTTGTCGAGCCACAGCCATTGCAGGCTGCTCCTCCGCCTTCCACGCCATCCTAAGCGGCTCCGGGTCGAACTCTTCTTGAGCCATATCCACGCGGACCAACTGCCATGACCTTTCTGTTTCCACCCATCCATCCCACCGCATCGGATTCGCGAAATGCGGGAATAGAAAGGTCTTCCGGGGCGCCGCGCCTTCATACACCCGAGTCTGCAAGGTATCGGTGGCGCTGCGATGCGAGATGAAACGCGCTCCGTCGTACAACGCGATCGCAATCAGCGCGGCTATTGCCGTTCCTTGGCCCGGCTTAGCTTTTGACCCGATCTCCGATCCGACAAGGCCCGATAGCAGCGGCCAGAAACAACCCACCAGGAGGATCACCCAGATCCACAAATCAACCACGTTGGTGATATCGAGCGACGGCCAGTCATCCGAGAACGGAAGCCAAAGCCGGATGCCATAGGGATTGGTGAAGTCAAGCAGAAGATGGCTAGCCACCGCGACCAGAGACACCAGCCATGCTTTGAACCACGGCAGCTTAGCCCGAAACAGCGCCGCCACGATCAGCACCGGCAGGATCGCCATCAACGGGACAAACACAATCGCATGAGTCGCCCAGCGATGGTAGAGCAGATACGCCGTCGGTCCACCGGCAAGACTCACCACGTCGATGTCGGGGATGTTCGCTGCGAGCGCCGCGATCCACGTTGCCCGCGGGCTCAACTTGCCCAATCCTGCCCGCGCGAGCAGAACTCCGGTGAGCGTGTGCGTCAGATTATCCATTCGAGTGCTTCCGCCGAAACTCCTCCGGAATAAGCAGCGTCAACGCGTTCTGCGTCATCGAAAGACGCGCCGGCAACCTTCCGGCGAACTCGCCATCGATCTGCACGTAGATGCGCGGATCACTTGCGCACAAGACCTCCAACGCATCTGTGCGGAACAGCCGAACGCCGCTCATGTTGCCGAGCCTTCCCGTGACCACGCCGAACAGATACTTCATGTACGGCAGGGAGTGAGCCCCCTGAAACAGCACCACTTCAAACTGGTCGCTCAACAGGGACGCCGTGCGAGTGATCCAAAGATCGCCGCCGTAATTCTTCACCCGGCTGACCAAAGCGAAACTGCATCGAAGGTTCTCCCCTCCGATATGGACGTCGAACTCAGGCATCGGCTTGCCCAAACGGCTAAAGCCGGCGACCCAATACGCGACCTTGCCTAGCGAAGCCTTCAACTTCGCGTCGATGTTGTAAACGATAAGCGCATCCAGGCCTACACCCGCCATCAACACGAAGTGCCGCTGCTCATGATCGTTCTCAAGCAGGCCCACGCCGACCCGTGCGGGAGTCCATCCGGCGACCTTGCGCGCCGCCACGGGCATATCGAGTCCAATCCCAAGCTCCACCGCAAGCACGTTCGCCGTGCCACCGGGTAGAATCCCCAGCGGCGTATCGAGCCCGACCATCCCATTCGCGATTTCGTTGATTGTTCCGTCACCCCCGGCGGCCAAAATGACGTCCGCGCCTTTGTCGATGCATTCGCGCGCAATGGTAGCGGCCGTGCGGGGACCGGTGGTCGCAACGGCGGTCACCCGGTGGCCTTCAGCAGTCAACGCCTCAATGGTACGTTGGAGAAGATTGTCACGCTTGCGGTTCAGCTTGCCGGCGTTGGGATTGTAGATGAGGAAGGCGTTCTGGTAGGTCGCGATAGGCCGAGGCCCCCAAACTCCATTCCATTATAGGGTCCGAACCGGTCCGAACCTAATCGCCTCGATCGATGACTCATGCCCGCCACGGTTGCCAAACAGATTGAAGAACTGCGCGAGACCTTGCGGAGGCACGAGTTTCTTTACTACGTCGCCGACGCGCCGGAGATTAGCGACGCAGAATACGACAAGCTCATGCGCCAATTGCAGGCGCTGGAGCAGGAACATCCCGAGCTTGTCACGCCGGATTCTCCTTCGCAGCGCGTAGGAGGCGCTCCTCGCGAAGGCTTTCTCAAGGTGACCCACGGCGCGCCGATGTTGAGCCTGGACAACGCGCTCAATGAGACTGAGTTGCGCGCCTGGGATGCGCGCATCCGTGAACATCTTGGCTCGGCTGAGTTTCGCTACGTCGCGGAATTGAAGCTGGACGGCTTGTCGATGTCGACACGATATAAAGCCGGCCTGTTCGCTCAGGCGGTGACGCGAGGTGACGGACGTGTCGGTGAAGATGTCACCGAAAACGCGCGTACCATCCGCTCGATCCCGCTCAAGCTGCGGTTGAAAGACTGGGACGCCTTCGAAACCAGAGGCGAAGTGGTGATGAATCGCCACGGCTTCGAACGACTCAACGCTGAGCGGGAACTGCAAGGCCTGCCAAAGTTCGCTAACCCTCGCAACGCAGCGGCAGGATCGTTGCGGGTTCTGGAACCCGGCGTCACGGCGAGCCGCCCTCTCGACTACTACGCTTACGGAGTTCTCGTCGACGGATCTCCTCCTCTCGATAGCCACTGGGAAATCCTGGAGAAACTCGCCGCGCTCGGATTCAAGGTGAATCCGAACCGCGCGGTCTGCGCAAACCTCGATGAGCTCCTGGCGTTCTGTCGCGAATGGGAGGCAAAACGCGACAATCTGCCTTATGAAATCGACGGCGTGGTGGCCAAAGTAGACTCGCGCGCGCAGCAGCAATCGCTGGGCTTCACGTCCAAGGCGCCGCGGTGGGCGATCGCCTTTAAGTACCCGGCGCGCCAGGGCGAGACCGAAGTTGAAAACATCGAAGTGCAGGTAGGACGTACCGGCGCCCTCACACCGGTTGCGCACCTCAAGCCGATCGCCCTTAGCGGAGTAGTGGTCTCACGCGCCACGCTCCATAACGAAGACGAGATCGAACGCCTGGGCCTGCAGATTGGTGACACCATCGTGATCGAACGGAGCGGTGACGTGATCCCGAAAGTGGTCCGCGTCAAAGCCGAAGGCGCGAGCCGGCGCCGGTTCCAGATGCCTTCACAGTGTCCGGTCTGCGGCGGCGACATTGTTCGAGAAGCCGGGGAATCGGCCAGCCGCTGCATTAACACGAATTGTCCGGCCCGATTGAAAGAATCCGTGTTGCATTTTTCCGCCCGCCCCGTCATGAATATCGACGGCCTTGGCGAGTCGCTTGTGAATCAACTGGTCGAAAAGAAGATGGTGCAAAGCGTAGCCGACCTTTACGATCTGACAACTGAAAGGCTCATGGACCTGGAGCGCATGGGCAAGAAGTCAGCCGAGCGCATC
>DASQDN010000183.1:0-3630 GCA_035634155.1 Bryobacteraceae bacterium
ATGCCGCGAACCAGCGGCTGACCACGTCGACGTCGGTTGCCGAAGGTAGCGCCCGCCGTCTGCATGCGCTCCCGCAATTGCCGCAGCCGCTCGGGATCCATCCCGGCACGACCGCCCGGACCACCGCCGCCAGGGCCCCCTCCGCGTCCGCCACCACCACCGAACCCGCCACCACCGCCGAATCCGCCTCGCCCGCCGCCAGGAGGTCCGCCTCCAGGACCCCCCGGCCCGCGAGCCTGTTGCTGAGGCCCACCGGCCGCCTGTCCTTCGGCGCCGCCCGCCGCGAAGGGATTACCGCCGCTTTGCGCATCTCCAGGACCTGCGAACGGCCGGTCCATCCCTCCATCGCCTCCCGGAAAAAACCCTCCCGGCGCATCCTGTGCATCCGGCCGAGCTAAACCTTGGCTCACACTCCCGGCCACCAGGAACGACTCTCCCGAGCCTTCCTCGGTAGTCGGAATTGTCAGCGCCGCGGTCTCCGCTGCTTCCGACTGAAGCTCGGAGGTGGCCTCAAGTTGCGTCGTCTGAAAACCCCGCGAAGGTCCACCCGCGCCGGCTCGTACCGGCCGCTCAGGTCGCGCCGCCGGAGCCGCCGCGAATCGCAAATCCCACTCAGCCGTCGTGGCCGCATCGCCTTGAGTTACAGCCTTGTGCTGCTTCTCGAAAGCAAATAATTCCGCTTCAATGGTCCAATTGCCAGATGGTAAATCGAGCCGGTACGCGCCGCTCTCATCCGTGCTGGTAGAAAGCTTTTGATCACCGGAAATCGCCACTACCGCGACGCCGGGCACGCCTTTTCCCTGCACCCGCACCACACCGGTGTGCTCGGCTGCCGACAAAAACAATGAAGAAAGAAGAAAAATAAGCGAAAAAACGCGCATGGGGACCGCTGTTATGACTTCCCCGGCAGCAGCGGCGTTACCGTATCGCTTGGGGACCGGAAGCATTTTACGAAGGTTTACATCTGGCGCTAAGCTGTGGTCATGGCCACCGCGCCCACTCTGCCGATCATGCCACTGGAGCAATATCTGAACTCCAGTTGGCGACCGGACATGGAGTACGTGGACGGCGTCCTGGTGGAGCGCAACGTGGGCACACTCCCGCACAGTCGGCTACGACGGGTACTATTGCTTCACTTCGATCGATTCCGCAGTACGATGCGGATTGAAGCGCTGCCTGAATGTAGAACGAAAGTGGCGGAGACACGCTTCCGCATTCCCGATGTCATGGTCGTGAGCACCCCCATCGACGAAACGGCTCGCGTCTACACGGGTGTTCCACTCGTTGTGATTGAGATCCTCTCCCGAGATGACCGTCAGAAAGATGTGCTCGCCCGGTTCGGTGACTACGCAACTCTCGGCGTGCGCCATCTGATCCAGATGGATCCCGAAGATCGAGAAACTCGCGTGTATCGTGGCCGCGATCTCGTCACAGCTTCGGTCACCGCGTTGGACCTGAATGACGGACGTGCGCTTCCGTTCAACAGCGACGAGCTTCTCGATCAGCTCTCGCGTCCATAGATCGGAATCGCAGCTCCGTTGACGTCCGACAAATCCTCCGAAGCCAGCGACAGAATCAACCGAGCCACCTGCTCGGTCCGCACCCACTTGGAGAAATCCGCCTTCGGCATAGCTGTGCGATTGGCGCTTGTATCCATCGTGCCGGGCAGCACTACATTCGCCGCCACACCGGCATCGGCATTCTCCGCCGCAATGGACTGAATGAACGACACAACGGCAGCCTTCGACGCAGCATAAGCCGCAGCCCCAGGACTAGCCTCCACTGCAGCCTTCGAGCCCGTCGCCACAATCCGTCCGCTACCCTGCGCAAGCATCTGGGGAAGCGCGGCGTTCACCATCAACACCGTTGACCTGAAGTTGAGGTTCCACATCTGCTCCAGCACGGCATAATCTGAACCTGGAGCAAACGCCCCTACCAGATGCACCAAAGCATCGAGGCGACCAGACCGCGCCACCACTGCGTCGACAACAGCCTTAGCCGTTGCCGCCGAAGTCAACTCAGCGGGCACGGCGTAAAACTGCGCATTCGGAAAATCGGAGTCTTGAATGGATCGCGAAACGCCCGCCACCGTAGCGCCGGCCGCAAGAAACGCATCCGTCACGCTTGACCCGAGACCACCCTTGGCCCCGGTAATCAACACGACCTTGTTATTGAAGCTGAACGAGCTCATTCCGGCTTTCCTTCACGGGCTCCGGACCTTTGATGGTTTGCGGCGCACGCCAGAAGTCTAAATACGACACCTGGTGCACACAGGACACCGTGCAATACGGAGCGCATCCCTTCTCCGTGAGATACTCCCGCCGAATATCCTCGACCGTATACTGTCCCAGCGGCTTGGCCGGATACCCCCGCTGCTGCGAGCAGTAATGCACCAGTCCTTCTTCGCAGATATACAGGTAACGAGCGCCCGCCCGGCACTTCCACTCGTTCGAACGGCCCCACGCAATCGATTCCTGGAACCAGTTAAACCTCGAATAATTGGCCTTTTCCAGTTTCTTAATCGAAAGATAGATATCCCGCTCTTTTTCGCCGAGCGGCCGCAGTTGCCCTTCATGATCGTGGATAATCCCCACGGTCGAAGTGAAGCCCAATGCCAGCGCGCGATTGCTCACCACAAGCGCATCCTCGGGGTTGTGAATCCCGCCCCCGAGCACAGAGTTGATGTTTACATGAAAGTTCGAGTGCTCGGACAACAACTGAAGCTTCTTGTCGAGCACCTTCAAACTCTTCTTCGACACATCGTCCGGCATCACATTGTCGATGCTGATCTGCATGTGATCCAGGCCCGCTTCATTCAAACGCTTGATGCGATCCGCCGTCAGCAGATAACCGTTAGTGATCATCCCCGCGATCACGCCCCGATAACGCATGTGGCTGATGATGCTGTCCAGATCGGGATGCAGTAAGGGCTCGCCGCCGCTCAACGTGACGATCGCCGTGCCTAAATCCGCCAGATTGTCGATCCGCTCGCGAATCGTGTCCAGCGGGATGGGCTTGGAGTAATCGTCGTACTCGTTGCAGTACGTGCAGGATAAGTTGCACCTGCGGATCGGAATCAGGTGCGCCATGATCGGGTGGTCTGTCGAGGCGATGCCCTTCAGAATCATTCCGATCTCGCGCGCCCGGCGCTTGGCCGTGGTCAGCGGCTTTCTGCCTTTTAGCCGAGTATCCGCCATAGTAACAATCCCTTCATTCTAAGCGGTGAGAGTCGGATTCCCGCGCTAGAACAGCCGGACGGCGCCGTTCGAAGGTTGAACTGCGCCGTGGCGGGGTTATTTGTCTTTGATCTCTTCCGGAAAAACCGGATAACCTTCCGGCGGCGAATACAGCGACCGCAGCAGAACCAAGCGTTTACGAAGATACCGGCTCGGCAGTTGCCGCGGCCCGGTCTCCACATCGATGTCGCAACAGATGCCGTGCAGATACAGCGTAAGGGTGTCAATGAACGACTGCTTCGCGTATTCTTGAAATGCTTTCGTTTCTCGCCGGGTGGCTGAATAGCGCCGGACGATCAACTGCTTCAAGCGCCAGCTCGCCTCATCCACTTCGCCATTGACCTTCGCGTTCAGCTCCTCGCGCAACAGAGTCCCATACTGCTGCTGGGCCTCG
>DASQDN010000184.1:0-3542 GCA_035634155.1 Bryobacteraceae bacterium
GAAATCAGCGTTTCCTGAACCGTCGTTCGTCTGCGGGAGCCCAAGGGCACATCCTACGACTCCGGCGCTGCACCGGATGGAATTTCATGGTTTGCGCGGTGACAGTGATAGTGGCACGGCATGGACGTTCGGCGGCAGATAACGGCCCGGTATGGCTCCTTCGCGCGGTAAATATCAGGAGAGGGCGTTATACGGCCATGTGGGCTGGCCGTCACTTTACGATTATTCGACACATCGGGTACAGCCACGCGGTAGTTCTCAGCATGGCGCGTTACACCGACGTGTGCCGGCCGGGGCGGGATTCAGCGATTAACGGAGACGCTCGTCCAAAGCGCCGGATGCCTCCGCGTGCACTGAGGTGATCGGACCGTGACACAAGGGGTAAACCCTCGCGAAGCAGGCGCTCAGGATAATAACCGTGCTTTCGCAGTCTGCGCATGCCAGACAGGCTATCAATGACGAAGCGCCAACATTGGATCCAATCGCGATGCGCGGCGTGCAGGAATGTAGCATGCCATTCCCGAAGTGAACAGCAGGATTATGGCGACGACGCCCAAAGATATGGGGTCAGCCGGAGCGATCCCATAGAGGAGGCTGCGGAGAGTCACGGCAACCACAACGGCCGTGGCGAGACCAATCAGCAGACCAGCCAAAACGGGCTTCATCCCTGCTAGAACGATGGATAGCACTACATCGCCTTTCATTGCTCCCAAGGCGATCCGCAATCCTACTTCCCTTGTACGACAAGCGACTGAGTAGCTGACGACGCCGTAGATGCCGACGGCGCCTAACAAAAGCGCTACCAATGCAAATAGGGAAATCAGGATCGTTTGGAAGCGTTGTTGCGCAAGCGACTCCGAGATGATTTCGCGCAGGGTTCGGATGGCCGTAACCGGAAGGTTCGAGTCCATCTTCCTGATCACCGCGCGCACGGCGGCAGCGAGGACAGCGGGCTCGCCGTCAGTTTGGATCACCAGGGACATGGCTCCACTCGTCCATTGGTCATCAGGTCGATACATTATCGGCGCCGGCTCGCGAGCGTCACCGCTTGAACGAACATCTTGAACGATCCCGACTACTAGAAGTGGCTTACTCGTCACGTTGCCGTGGCGTAGCGAACGCCCCAAAATGCTGGCTAAGGATTGTCCCCGCCAGAGATGCGCTGCTAGTGACTCGCTGATTACCGCTACAGGCAAACTCTCATGATCCGTGAAGAACCGTCCCGCGCGCAACGCCGTTCCGCTAGCTGCAAAGTAACCAGACGTTACGCTTCGAATCAGCGCCATTGGCCTTGCAAGCACTACACTCTCGGAGTTCGTATCTGTGTCGTGATAAACGGACTGCTGAGCGCCGGAAGACCTAGAGACTGCGGGCAATTGGCTGATCGCTCCGGCCGCCCGAACGCCCGGAAGTTCGCGAACAGATCGAGCAAGCTCACGATAAAAAGCCACGCGGCTCGCATCCGGTGAGTACCGAGGACCGGAGAGGGCCACATCCACAGCTAGAATTCGTTCTACCTGGTACCCAAGATCCGCAGCCGTCACGTTGAAGAAGCTATGCAGCAGCAATCCTGCTGAAGCCAGCAACATAGTTGCAAGGGCCA
Source organism: Bryobacteraceae bacterium (assembly GCA_035634155.1). Lineage (GTDB taxonomy): Bacteria > Acidobacteriota > Terriglobia > Bryobacterales > Bryobacteraceae > DASQDN01. Next base: position 1,604 of record DASQDN010000184.1, read on the forward strand.
TCTGCGTCGCTACCAGGATGTGGCGCACGCGTCCTGCTCGGCCTCCTCCAAGAGCGGTCCTTGCGGATTCTTGCAGAGCGCAGGAGATGCTCCTTTTATAAGCCTGCCACGCCGGGAAGAACCCGCATACGACTCCAATCATGACGCTCGCCGCAAGCGCGAAGAGTAACGCCGGCACGAAAACTCCTCTATCCGCGAGAAGCCGCACATCGTCGGGACCGAGCGCGATCAGGAGCCTTTTGCTGTAGCTCGCGATCACCGCCCCGAGCGTCCCACCAAGAATCGCCAGCACCGTGGATTCAGTGATCGCGTGGCTTAGTATCCTCCCTCGCGCCGCGCCCAGGGCCACGCGCGTAGCTAATTCGGTTGACCTATGCGCTGCTCTCACGAAGAACAGATTGGAAATGTTGGTGCACGCAATCATCAACAGGAGCCCGGAAGCGGCCAGAACGAGCAGAAGCGGAAGACGCGCCTTAGCCGCGTAAACGTCACGAATGCGCGTGAGTTGCACAATCAGAGCAACCTTCGTGTTCGGCATCTGCGCACGCATCCTGGCGTTGAGCATCGTTTCCAGTTGTTGCCGCGCTTTCTCCGGACTCTCGCCCGGTTTCAACCGTGCAAGGACGGCATAATTCCAGTTCTCCGCCCGAAGTTGATCGCGGGTGGGCGCGATCGGCTTCCAGATATCAATATGCGGCGCGAAGAGAAGCCGCGAGGCCAACTGAGTTCCCGTGGGCAGTAGCAGCGATGGCGGAGCGATTCCGACGATCACATGACCTTCTCCGTTCACATCGACCTTGCGTCCAATGGCGCTGGGATCGCCGCCGTACCGCCGCTGCCATAATCCGTGGCTGATTACGACCACCCGATCATTCCCCGGCTGTTCCTCCTCGACTATAAACGAGCGGCCGTGCGCGACTGGAACACCCAATACTGAAAAAAAGTTGGTTGAGACGCGTGCGCCGCCGAGATTCTCGGGCTCACCATCACCTGTCAAATTGCCTTGCCAAGGTTGGATAGCAGCCATGGAAGTGACTGCGGTATCGGCATTGCGCCATTGGAGGTAGCTCTGAATAGGTACGGGCAACGGCCCCAACTGATGCATCTGCGGCACAAGAGCTCCAACGGCGTACAGTTGCTCCGCACTCGGATATGGCAGCGGCTTCAGGAGTACGGAATGAACGACATCGAAGATTGCTGTATTCGCACCGATTCCCAGCGCGAGCGTCACTATTGCGGCGGCGGCAAAGCCAGGATTCTTTCTCAAGCCGCGCAGCGCATAGGACACGTCCTTGAGCAATGATTCCAGTTCGGGCAGACTACGCTGAGAGCGAACGTCTTCCTTCGTCGATTCCAGGCTCCCAAACTTCAGCGATGCAGAGCGGCGAGCTTCCTCGGCCGACATTCCCGAGTGGATATTATCCTCAGTCTGCATCAGGATGTGAATCGCGAGTTCGTCGGCTAGCTCACGCTCTTTTCGACGACCCATGAAGAATCCTGTGAATCGATTCCATCCGCGCCGTAGTCGCCTCATTTCGATTCTCCGAGCGCGAAGAAGCGGCCTAGAATCTCTGCGGCCTGCAGCCAATTACGTTGCTCCTGTTGCAACAGCTTTCGGCCGATCCTCGTAATGGAGTAGAACTTAGCTTTCCGATTGTTCTCCGACACTCCCCACTCGGAGGCGATCGCGCCTTCCTGTTCGAGTTTCAAGAGGACGGGATACAGCGTGCCGTGATTCACCGAAAGCACGTTCTCACTTGTATGTTCAACGCGCCGGGCAATGCCATAACCGTGCTGTGGTCCCATGGCTGCCAGCGTCTTCAAGACCATCAATGACAAGGTGCCCTGCCAAACGTCGACTTTTGATTTACCCATGGCCCTATTGGATTCCCAAATGACTGTACCACATCTTTTGTGGGGGGCCAATAGGAGAGTTGCG